>DAOVEW010000296.1 GCA_030668755.1 Bacillota bacterium
CTACCGCGAAACCCGCGATTACCTCTGGAGGATATACGAGTACTGGTGCTGGCTCAACGGAACCGCGCCGCAGGCCCGGCCCCGCTAGTGGAGCGAGCGAATAGGCGGCGCCGCGTTCCCCCACCCCAGCGGTTTCCCATCCACTTCCCGGCAGTTCGACGCGCAGAGACAGACACAGCATGATCGTCGCCGTTCACGCACTGACTGGAGCCGCCCTCGGGCGACTGTGCAAGACGCATGCGCGCGCCTTCGTCCTCGGCGCCCTCTCACACCTCGCCGCCGACCTCCTACCTCACCGCGACCTCGAAGTGGCACAGGAGGCGCTGCTACTCGGCGGGGCCCTCGGCTTCGTAGGAATCCGCCGCGGGCTCGACTCCCGGGAGTTCGCGGGCGCCGTCGGCGCGGCCGTGCCGGACATCGAGAACCTCGTGGCGCGAGTTTTCCAGATACCGGACGACCGCCTGCTTCTACCCACTCACGGCAAGTACCACGGCCGGAAGACGCGCGGGCTCGGGGGACAGCTCGCGCTCGCGCTCATCTGTACGGCCTCCCTCCTGGTTCCGGCCGGCAGTTGCCAGCCCACGCCCAGACATGGTAACTGATGGCGATGACCTCCACCGCCAAGAAATCGGCCGGCCTGCCGGCGAACCTCGGGCGATCCTTGCAGGCCTTCCTCGACAGCCTCGCCGTGGAGCGCGGGCTGTCGGCAAACACGGTACGCGCCTACGCGCGCGATCTGCGGGCACACCTGGCCTTCATCCACTCCCAGGGCCTTCGCGACCTCCGCCGCGTCGAGGAATCCCATCTGATCGTCTACCTCGGCCGGCTCAGGCGGACGGGGGCCGCTCCGGCCACCGTGATGCGGAAGCTCTCGGCGGTTCGCGGCTTCTATCGCTACCTCGTGCGCGAGGAATCCATCGGCTCCGACCCCACTGCGAATCTCCCCGCGGCCCGACTGCAGCGTCGCCTGCCCTCCGTCCTCTCGGTGGAGGAGGTGACCCGCCTCCTGGCGCAGCCTGACCCCGACACGCGGCGGGGCCTTCGCGATCGCGCCATGCTCGAATTGCTCTACGCCACTGGGCTACGCGTCTCCGAGCTCGTCCACCTCAGTCGTGGAGACATCAACTTCGATATGGGTCTCGTCCGCTGCCTCGGGAAAGGATCGAAGGAGCGCATCGTGCCCGTTGGCGGCCCGGCGCTCGAGGCCGTCCGCAGCTACCTGGCCGCCCGCAGAGACGCCGCCCCCGCGCTCTTTCTCGGCAACAAAGGGCACCCGATCACTCGGGTCACCTTCTGGCGTATCGTCCGGCGCTACGCACGCCAGGCCGGCATCCGCACCCCGATCTCCCCTCACACGCTCCGCCATTCCTTCGCCACCCATATGCTGGAGGGAGGGGCCGACCTGCGCGCCATCCAGGAGCTCCTCGGGCATGCCAGCATTGCCACCACGCAGATCTACACTCACGTCTCAGTAGACCGGCTGAGAGAGGTCTACCGTTCCTATCATCCGCGGGCCTGAGCCCGATCCCACTTCGCGCCGGCCCTCGTGGGAGGAGTTGGGGATCGGCGGACAGAAGCCAGAACCGATCCTCCAAACCCAGGCTCCACCTGTGCCATCTCTGAGGCGGCTTCAAACGCTCTTCGTCTTCTGCGCCATCGCACTGCTCGGTGCGCTGGCCCCTCCCGCGGCATCTTCTCCCGCGCGGGAGTGTCTCGACCAGGCCCGCGCAGCGGCCCGCGAGATCAAGCTGGCCGGCGACCAATCGGCCGCGCTGCGATCCATTGCGCTGGTGCTCGCCCAACTCGACCCCCAGGCCGCTCGCAACCTGGCCGGCGAGATGCGCCGGCCCTCGGACGCGGCCCGCTCGCTCGCCGCTGCAGCCGCCGCAACCGCGGACATGAACCCCGCCGCTGCAGCACTCGACGTGACCACCGCCGGCCGCCTCTTGCTGCGCATACCCAACGAAGACCACCGGCGTAGCGAGCAACGCATGTTGCTCATGGATGCCGCGGGGCTCGGCGAGGCCTCCCTGCTAGGAGGCTCTGACCTTACCGCTTCAGAGGCCTGCCTCGCGGTGCTGCTCGCCCGCGCCAGGTCCGATCCGGCGGCCGCGCTCGATCTCCTCACCGCGTGGGACATGGGCCGGACGGCCGAGGACCGCGTCCTCGCTACCATCACGACCTCCCTCGCTGCCGCAGACCCGGAGCAGGCCATTGAGCTGGCGAGCACCATCGGCTCCGCACGTCTGCGCGATCCGGCCCTCTGGCTCATCGCCGAGCAGCGCCCTCCAGGGGAGGCCATCGGAATCGCTCAGCGCATCTCCGATGCAGTCATGAAGTCGTCTCTGCTCGCCAGCACCGCGGTTCGCATGGCGCCCAACGATCCAGACGCCGCGGCGCTCACCGCCGACCAGGTGCCTGTGGCGTGCTCCTCGGCTCTCGCCCAGGTCGCCGTCGCGGTCGTCTCCTCGAACCGGGGCCGAGCGCTCGAGCTCGCACGCCGGCTCCCGCCGCGGCCCCGCGCCTGGGCGCTCGGCCGCATCGCCGTCGAGCTGGCCTCGGTCGCCCCGGCTCGGTGCGAGGAGCTGCTCGCCGAAATCGGAAACCATGCCGAGGTCGTCCGGCTCGCCGTCGGGCCGATGGCCGCCACTGACCCGGACCGTGCCGCAGCAATCGCCCGCTCGTTGCCCGACAGCCAAGAGCGTGACGCGGCCCTCGCCGAGGTCGCTCGCGTCCTCGCCAACTCCGACCCCGGCCGCGCAGAGCAACTTGCATGGGAGATAAGCTCACCCCGCTCGCGGGAGAGAGCCATCGAACCCCTTGTATTGGCCGCCGCGCGCAGTGACTTCGACGCCGCCACCTCTCTCATCGGGCTCGTCTCCGACCCCGCGCTGGCCGCCCGGCTCTGCGCCGATGTGGCCCTGCGCGCGGCTCCCCGTCATCCTGAGGCCTCGGCGCGTCTCCTCAGCGCTCTGCCCCCGTCGGCCTACCGCGGGGATTTCGCGCTGGAGGCGGCAGTGGCCGTTCTGTCGGCGGGCGGTCTGACCGAGGAGGCGCTTGCCATTGCCGATGCGGACTTCGAAAGCGATGTCTCCCTCCGCTGGATCGTCCCCGCGCTCGCGCGCAGCCAAGCGGGAAGCTCGATCAACCTCGCGGCCGATATCGCCAACCCCTATCTGCACACGCTCGCGCTCGTAGACGCCGCGCGGGAAC
>DAOVEW010000122.1 GCA_030668755.1 Bacillota bacterium
TTCCGCCCGGCCCGCAGGGCCCCGGCCACCGCCCGGCCGACCGCCGCGAGGTGTGAGATAGCATCATGCTCGCTTCGCGGTGGGGACTCGGCGGCCGCCGCGACTTCGGCAGGGCGCGACGCGCCCGCGCACTCGGCAAGCCACTGCCACAACTCAGCCCAGTCCTCTCCGACGACGGCCAGGCAGGCCGCCGATAGGTCCTCCAGGGCCGTCCGCAGCTCCTCGTCGCCCTCAAGCACGTGCCAGACGGTGCGAGCGATCTCCGCCACCTTCGGGTCCCGCGCGGCACGGGCAATCCGTGCGACGACGTTCGGGCTGGTCGTTCCGACGTGCCTGCGGAGGAAGGTCTCCGCCGCATGCGCTGGGTCACGGTCCAGCACAGATGCAACTGCCTCGACCGCGGCGCTGACGGCCGGCCCTTGCTCGGCCAATTCGAGAAGCCGTTCCCAGGCGTCGCCGCTTTGCTCCCGCACGCAGCGACCGAGGGCCGCCGCCGCGGCCCGCACGACCGCTCCGTCCCGGTCGCCGGAGAGTTTCAGCAGCAGCGACAGGTCCTGCGGCGACCGCGGGGCCAGCACTGAGGTTGCCGCGGCGCGGACTTCAGGCTCGTGGTCGGCACAGCTTCGCCGGACGGCATCGTGGAAATCCATCCTTCCCAGCGCGCGGATCGCGGCTGCCCTCACGGCCACAGCCCCGTCGGCCACAAGCTCCCAGAGCAGTGACGCTCCCTGCCGGCCGCCGCGCCTTGCCAGCCCTTCTGCCATCCCGGCCCGGACCAGTGGTGACGCATCCGCCGCCAGCAAGCCACTAAGCCCCACCATCCTGCTGCCGCAGATCACCTCGGCCGCGGCCGAGCGAACGTGCGGGTCGTCGTCGCGCGCCAGTCGCCTCAGATCGCGCAGCGCCGCCCGGTTCCCCTGCGCCGCCCACCGGCCAATCGCAGGCACACTGAGTGCCCGCACCCGAGCGTCGGCGGCATCTCGGCATTTCGCCGCGGCTGCTCGCGCCGCGCTCGGAGGCAGCTTGCGCACGGCCAACGCAACTGCACTGAGCCCCGATGGACCGCTCTCGGCCACATCGAGCAGCAGGGATGCAGATGCTCTCTTGCGGGCCGGCCAGAGCGCGGCGGCGCCGAATGCTGCTCCCGACACCGCATGGTCATCCCCGGAGTCCAGCGCACGGCGGAGCCACGAGAGCGCGCGTTCGGAGGCTGCCCGCCCGCGCGCCCTCCCCAGGCCGGTGGCGGCCGCCCATCTCACCCCGCCGTCGCTGTCGTCCAGAGCCGCTCCCAGCGCATCCACCGCCTCAGCTTGCCCACAGGCCGCAGCCTCCGCCAGTCCGGCGACACCGGCCAACCGGGTCGTCACCTGCTGGGCCTTCGTCGCGCGGACGAGCTCTTCGGCGAACCTCGACGCATCCCGGCCCAGAGCCATGCCTGCGACGAGGCTCGCGGATGGATCGCGGCCCCGAAGCAGATCGAGGACCGCGCGGGGCTCAACCCGGGCCAGCTCCTGAAGCGCAGGGACCGCGCTCTGCGAAGGCAGGCTTAATCTGCCGTGGACCACATCAATGAGAAAGCGACGCGCCCAACCGTCGCGCGCCACTTGCCGCCCCAGCTCTCTCGCCGAAGCATCTGAACGTGCCTGGTGGCCGCCTCTCAGGCCCTCATACAGCGCCCCAGGCTCCCGAGTCTCTTGAAGCCGCTGCCTTCCCCGCACGGATGCCCCCTCCTGGTTCGGCCAAGCCGATATCAGCGACTCTTCTATTGTCTTGTCTTCTCTTCTCTGTTCCAGCTCACACAGATTCTCGCCGCCTGCTCCTGTTGTCTCTGCCTAGTAACGGGATCGAGTCAGACCCTGTTGTTCTGGCGAGCGACGCTAGGTCCTTCTAGGAAATACCCTATATTTGCTAGTCGTTTCCACCCCGTGCGCGCCGGCGGCTCGCCTGCCCGCGCGCACGAGCGCGCTCTCTTGTTCCGGCGCCCGAGTTGTGGTAGAATACCCTCGGCTGTTGTTTGGAGGAGTTCAGGAGATGCACGGCAGACATCTGGTCGTCGCCGGGCTGCTTCTCTTGGGCGCGGCCCTGCCGCTGTGGGCAGCTCCCTTCACGGAGGTGCCCGCGGAGCACTGGGCGTATGGCGCCTGCACCCGGCTGACGGCGGTTGGCATGTTGCCTTCCGACCGCGCTGTGGGCTTCTCCGGAGATCCATCGCTGACGCGCTTCGAGTTCGGCATCGCCATCCTCGAACCGCTCAGCGTGATAGACGGCGCGCTCACTTCGCTTCCACCTGATGCCGACGCTCGCACCCGCTTCGCCGCCGTCGCCGACGCGTTCCGGCTCAGCGCTCGGCTTTCGGAGGATGAGATCTCTCGGGGCTTCACCGATCTTCGTCGTCTCAGCCGCGAGTTCCGCGACGTGCTAGAGGCTCTCAACTTTGACGCTGACCCCAGTTCCCGCGCGCTCGCTGCGCTCGCCGATACGGAGCCAATCCACGCGTGGCGCAGGGACGCCCTTGTCCAGCCGAGCCAACCACTGGCGCTTGCCGGCGGCAGTGTCGGCGCGGCGACAGTAGAGCTGCCTTTTGCACACGGGACGGTGGCCCTGAGCCTCACGGCACCGCCCGAGCCGCCCGAGCTGCTGGACTATCTCGCTCGATCGGCCGCGTCTCTGCGGGGCCAGGAGGGGCGGTCCCCGGCCGGAGCCGAACCGGCACTCGCCGACCCGCGCGTCTCTCGACTCCGTACCGCGTATGAGTATGGACTCGGCTCCGCCCTCACGCTCAACCTTGCCTACGAGGAAATCGCCCGACGGGGACAGGGTCTGGCGGCCCTCGACGTCGCCTCGCTGACATCGGTCGGCATCGGCTACCGGCTCACGCCCTCGACTTCGCTCAAGCTCTCCTACTCGCTCCTCGAGTACTCCAACTACCTGTTCGACACGCCTCCCCTGCGCGACCACCTTGCGGAAACCGCCGTCTCTGTCGAGTTCTAGCTCGATGCCGCACCGTGGGCCCGCTCTCTGTCTGGGGCTGATCCTGTTCCTCCCTCTGCTCTCGGCTACGGCCGCGGCCCAGAACGTGGCTCGCATTCAGGCCGACGTCGTGGGAGTTGACTTGAACCGAGAGCGAACGCACGCCGTCGGCAATGCGCGGCTCGCCTACGGCGACTTCGAGATCTGCGCGGACGAGCTGACTGCGGACCGCGTCACCGGGCAGGTGAGTGCCACCGGCAGCCTTCAGCTCCGCCAGGGCGAGCGTCAGCTTCGAGGACGAACGCTCGAGTACAACATGCTCACTGAGGAGGGGGTCCTCACCGAGGCGCGCTCGGCGGAGCAGGGAATCATCATCAGGGGCGAACGGATCACCTTCTCGCCGCGCGAGCTGGTGGCCCATAATGCCTACTTTACGACCTGCGATCGGCCCGATCCCCATTACTCCTTCAACGCAGAGCGCATTACGCTGACGGCGGCGGAAACACAGCACGGCGGCACGCCCAAGTCCGGCCGCTTGAGCCTCAATCGCGCCCGCGTCACTTACCACGGCCGCACCCTTTTCACGCTCCCGCGCTACTCCGTCGCCGTCGGGAGTCTGGGCGAGCCGGGAGGCGCTCCGCTGCCCATCACGGGCGTCAGTCGCGACGATGGGCCCTACGCGGCGATTTCCTACTCGCTCGCGCCCACCGACGAGCGCACCATCGCCGATTTCAGCTACCGCTACACAACCTTCCGCGGGGTTCGAGGACACGTGCGCGTCGGGCGCCACCTGGGGCCGGCCGAGCTCAGCCTCCAGTACGTGCGGAGAGAGGACGGGGCGGACAGGGAGCTTCGCGCCGATGATCTGGAGACCGGCCTCGCCGACGTCATGATCAACCGCTGCCCCGAGTATGGCCTTCGGCTGCCGGGCCTCGCTCTGGGGCCGCGGCTGCGGGTGCGCGGCGAGTGGCTGCGGGGAAGCTACTCCGAGGCCTTTGCAGGGGAGCAGTTCGCCCGCGCCGACGCGGACCGTTCCTCGGCCAGCATCCTGGTCTATGCAGTGCCGTACGCGCTCTCTCCCACGATCACCCTGAGCCACGCCTTCGGATGGCGACAGTCCAGCTACGACCCGGGCGATGAGTTTCGCGTCCGGTTCTACAGCCACACGGCCAGCATCACGATGGGGCAGCGCGGCCGCCTGGCCGTCTCTCACGTCGCGCGCCGCGGCTCCGGCGAAACGCCGTTCCTCTTCGACGGCCTCGGGCCCGAGCGAGAGCTGCTTGGGGATGCTCGCTGGCGGCTAAGCCCAACGTGGCGGTTTCGCCTTGTCGAGCTTTACGACCTCAAGGCACGGGACGTCCGTGATATGATCTTCGAGGTGACGCGAACCGTGCACTGCCTTGACTACACTGCAGGCTGGCGCAAGAGCCGCGGGGCATTCTATGTAGGTATCGGCCTCGCCAAGCCGAGCGCCGAATAGAGAGATGACCGAGCGCGAGCGCCGCAGCAGGATCATCGGCTATCTCCGCGCAGGGAAGGCCGAGGACGCGGCCAACGAGCTGGCCCACTCCCGGGAGTCCTACCCCGGAGACGGCGTGCTTTACCACGCGATCGGACTCGCCTTCGCCTCCCGCGGGACGCTCGGCCGCGCGCGGGAGCAGCTCGAAGCGGCGGTGAAGCTCAGCCCCGACTCCGCCGAGATACTCTCAGACCTGGCCCAGGTCTATCTCGCCGATGGGCAGGCGGACGAAGGAGTGCACGCGGCGGAGCAGGCACTCGCGATCGAGCCCGATCTTCCGATCGCCCGCTTCACTTTGGGGCGGGCGTGTTTCGTGGCGGAGTGCGCGCGCCAGGCTCGGCGACCGGAATCCCGTGAGTCCCGATGTGAGTTTCCGCTCATAGACGGGCGCACGCCGCTCTACCTGCGCGCGCAGCAAGAGATGGAGACGGCACTTTACGCGTCTCCGCCCTTCCTATCGGCGGTGCGCTCGGCTCTGTCGTTCGCCTACCTCCGCGCCGGCCACTATCACGCCGCGACGGAGCAGCTCACCGCTCAGCTTGCCGACATCCCGCCGAGTGAGGAAGCAGATCGCATCCGCGCGCGCCTGCACAATGTCGAGCGGGAGATCATCCGGGAACGCTACTGGGCGATAGAGAAGCACGACATGGCGCAGATCGAGCGCGAGGCAGAGGCCGCCGATGCCTCGGCCGAGGCGAAGCTACGGCTCGCCCATGCCTGCGCAGTGCTCCACGATGAGGAATCACTGGCCGCTGCACTGGAGCAGGCTCGTGCCGCGGGCTATGAGCCCCGCTCTGCCCATGTCTCCCGCGATG
>DAOVEW010000151.1 GCA_030668755.1 Bacillota bacterium
CGGGCGCCCACCCCCCGGCGGCGTGGCCCCCCCCTACAGAACGGTCGCAGGTTGGACTGCCGGTCGGCTCGAATGACGTAGACGGTAGGGCAACGACCCGCCGCAGGCGGATCGCCGCCTGCCTAGCAGGGCGCGCGCCCACCCAAGTCGAATCGCACTTGCGAACCCTGCGAGGAGGGATGCAATGGCGCACAAACTCCGGGTTGCCGTGCTGGCCTCCGGTGGTGGCACCAATCTCCAGGCTATCATAGACAACTGCGCGGCGGGGCGTATCGACGCGCAGATCGTTGTCGTAATCTCCGATGTGGAGTGCGGCGCGCTGGAGCGGACGCGCAAGGCAGGGATTCCCGCGGAGCACATAGACCGGCGCGACAAGGAGCGCTACCCCACCCGCCAGGCCTTCGACCACGCAGTGCTAGATCGCCTCCGCGCCCACCGCGTTGAGCTCGTCTGCCTCGCCGGATATCTGCGCATCATGACCACGGAGCTCGTGGAAGCAGCGAATTATCATCTTGCCACTCCCAAACACCAACTCCATCTGTCCATAATGACCCCGGAACTGGTCAAGGACTACACCGGCCGCATGATAAACATCCACCCCGCTCTCCTCCCCTCCTTCGGCGGCAAGGGCATGTGGGGCCATCACATCCACCAGGCTGTGCTCGACTACGGATGCAAGGTGTCCGGCTGCACCGTCCACTTCGTCTGGCTCGAGGTCGACGAGGGCCCCATCATCCTCCAGCGCGCGGTGCCTGTCGAGGATGACGATACCCCCGAAACGCTCGCCGCACGGATTCTGCCGCACGAGCACGAGATCTACTCGCAGGCCATTCAGCTCTTCGCCGAGGGCCGCCTTGAGATAGAGGGGCACCGCGTCCGCATCCTGCCACCTGCTCAGTCATGACACGAGCCAAACAGGGCATCGGCCAAAAGAGCGACCGTCCCCGGGGCGGCCTCGCGATGTCGCTGGCCAGCGCGATTCTGGGCGCGGCCATCGCGCTCCAGGTGCTCATCTTCTTCGTCCACGCGCAGCAGGCGATCACGTTCCCCTATCAACTGGACTACGGAGAGGGGCCGATCCTGCAGATCGCGCTCCGCGGCGCCCAAGGCGGCGACCTCTATCCGCCGCTGCACCAGCCGCCCTACGTCGTCGCCAGCTACATGCCCCTCTACTACGCGCTGTGCGCGCTTGGCGCGAAGGCGACGGGGCCGAGCTTCCTGTTTGGGCGCATCGTGTCTTGCTTCTCGGCGGTGGCGATCGCGCTCTTCGTGGGGCTCATCGTGTGGGAGCAGAGCAGACATCGCTTCGCGGCTTTCCTCGCCGGCGGGTTGATCCTCGCCATGCCGCACTTCATGGTGTGGTCTACGCTGATGCGGGTGGACATGACGGCGCTGGCGCTCGGGGTGGTAGGCTTCTATCTCTTTCTGCGGGGGCGTCGCGCAGGGGGGATCGCTGCGTTCTCCCTCGCGGTGTTTGCGCGCCGAAGCAGCGTGGCCGCGATGGGCGCCGCCTTCTTGGGCTATGCCAGGCGGCGCGGGCTGCGGCGAGCCGCCGCGGCGTTCTCGCTCCAGGTGGTCGCCATTCTCCTGCTGATCGCCGCCGCCGTCCTCGCGACCCGAGGCGGGCTGTACCGGCAGCTCTACCTGCACACCGCCACCTCGGTCGGCGAGGCGTGGACCTGGCAGCAGCTCTGGTCGCTGCTCTGGGTGCCCGGAAACCCCTGCCCGCTCAAGCTCTGGCCTGCCTACTTCGCGGTTACTGCGGTGGCGGCAGTCTGGTCGGCCTTCCACAGACCGAGCCGGTGCCTCCTCATCTACTTCATGCTCGCATGCGTGGTCTTCATGACCGCGGGGCGAATCGGCTCAGCGCACAACTACCTGCTCGAGCCGACGGCTGTGGGGGCAATGATGTTCGGGGTCATGTGGGCTGCGCTGGCGCGACGGCCGGGGCTCGGGCGGCTCGCGCTGATGCTCGTTGCCGGCGGTCTGGTCGCACAGATGCTGTGGACCATGCAGCATCTGCCCGACACCTTCAGCGTCGTTCAGGCACGCGTTGACCCGTCCGCCAGTCAGTACATCGTAGATCGCATCAAGTACACCGACGGCGACGTGCTCTGTGAGGACACAGGGCTGAACCTGCTCGCGGGCAAAGAACCCCCGCTCATGCCCTTTGAGTTCACCATGATGGCTCGCAGGGGGGCGCTTGACCCGACCCCGGTCTTCAACCGCGTGCGCGCGGGCGGCTACCCCCTAATCGTCCTGCGCTTCAACCCCATTGACCCGCGCGAAGTCGAACTCCACACTCTAGGTGATGACTGGAAGGCGGGACGGTGGCCGGAGGGGATCATTTCGGGGGTCATTGAAAGCTACTGGTTCGAGAAGGACGTCGGCCCCTATTTCCTCTTCGTCCCGAAAGCCCAGCCGCTGGACACAAACTGAGCCGCCCTCACTGCGTCCGCCGCGCCCGGTCTCGCTCCGCCAGCCCCGCCAGATAACCAGCCACGGCCGACTCCCATCGCCCCTGGGCCCGCAGCACCGCCTCTACTGCCTCCCGTACCGCACCCCTGCCGCCCAGCGCCTCCGTCACAAGGTCCACCTGCTCGCGTATCTCCAGCACCGCATCGGCTGGAGCGATGGAAACGCCTGCCAGCCGCAGCGCCTCCCGGTCGTTCAGGTCATCGCCCATGAAGGCGACTCGTTCCAAGGGCAGCCCCTTCTCCTCGACAAGCTTGCGCAGGGCAGCCGCCTTGTCGCCAACGCGCTGGAGGACATCCGGGATTCGCAGATCGCGAGCGCGCCGCTCGACGACTCGCGACGCCCTTCCGGTCATCACGGCGACCTTGAGCCCTGCGGTGCTGGCCACCCGGATGCCGAGGCCGTCCTTCACGTCGAATGCCTTCGCCTCTGCGCCCTCGTCCGTGTAGGTGATCTCGCCCGGGGTGAGGACGCCGTCCACGTCGAAGACCAGCAGCTCAATCGCCGCGAGACGCTCGCGGAGTTCCGACGGGACCTTCATTCCGGACTTCCCTCCATGACCGCTCGCCGGGCCGCGTCGGCCGCCAGCACCTGCTTCAGAAGGCCCGGCAGCTCCGCGAGAGGGAGCTGCGTCTCAGCATCGGATTTGGCGTTGGCCGGCTCCGGGTGGACCTCCACGAACAGTGCGTCGATGCCCACCGCAGCCGCCGCCCGCGCCAGCGGGGCGACGAACTCTCTCTCACCTCCGGACGCCGTGCCTGACGCGCCAGGGAGCTGCACGCTGTGCGTCGCGTCGAAGACAACCGGCCACCCGAAGCGCTGCATCTCGGCCAGCGCCCGCATGTCCACCACCAGCCTGTGGGAGCCAAAGGTCGTCCCTCGTTCCGCCACCAGCACCCCACCAGCCCCCCCCGATGTTGCCTTTTCCAGGATGGAGGCCATGTCCTCCGGCGCCATGAACTGGCCCTTCTTGATGAGCAGAGGCTTTCCCGTCCGCGCCACCGCCACCACCAGGTCCGTCTGACGGCAGAGGAACGCGGGAATCTGGAGCAGGTCCACCACCTCAGCCACCCGCTCCGCCTGGTGGGGGAGGTGAATGTCGGTGACGATGGGGATGGCCGCATCCCGCTTGACCGCGGCAAGGACCTCCAAACCCTCTTCGAGGCCGGGGCCGCGATAGGAGGAGATGCTCATGCGGTTCGCCTTGTCGAAGGAGGTCTTGAAGATGGCGGGGATGCCGAACTCCGCGCTCACTTGGGCAATGACGCGCGCCATCTCGAGGGTGATCTCGCGGTCCTCGATCACACACGGACCGGCGATCAGCGCGAGGGGACCGCCGCCGCCCACCCGCGCCGTTCCGACTTTCACTATCTTGCTTATCTGATAATCGCTTGTCATATTATCAACCAGACGGATCTGTAGGGCGCGCATGTCTCTGCATGCGCCGCTGGCGGATACCCGCCGCCTTCCTCGCTTCCTTTCCCTTCCTTGCGTAGGGGAGCCCCTCTGCAACTCGCGCCGCCAACCCCTGACCTGCTTGCCTATCGTCCAACGCCCGCGAACTCACAGATGTGCACCTGCACGCCGGACTGGGCTGCCTCCTCCGCCTCTCGCAGTAGGGTCTGCGTAGTCTCCTGGTCAACGTAGGCTTCGCCGCAGTTGGCGCACACCTCGGCCGGAACGCCTTTGAAGATCAGAGTCATGCCCGCGCGCTCCAGAGTCACGGTGGTCGTGGCTGTCCGTGTCTCCCCGATCTTGCAGACTACGCAGGTCATTGCTTCCTCCTTGTGAAACCAGCTTCCCAAAGCGCGGGGTCAGGCTCGTACACGGTGATGACGATCATCTCGTTGTGTTCTGCATTGTCTGCAACGACCACGTGGATCGGACGACCCGCGCGCCATCCCAACACCAGGCGACTCGGGTAGGGAGTGTCATCTGGGTAGCGCTCTATGGTTTGCCCACATGCCAACGTCTCTCTTACCTCTCCCTCTATGATACCGCGGTCGAACATGTGGGCGACCGCGTGGACGCGGAAGACAAGCCTAGGCGGGATTCGATACTCCTCCATCTCCTCGACCCCTACACACACTCCTGATTGTAGCTAACACATCTCCGCCTGGCTCCAGCGCAAACTCCGGCACTTGCCAGCAGTTGCCTGTTCCCTTCGGCCGGCAGCTCCACCACCAGCGGCAGACCCATTTACATTCAAGCCGCCGCTCATGGTGCCTTCCAGAGAACCTTTCCCTCTTTGTCGCACAGCACCAGCGAGGAT
>DAOVEW010000185.1 GCA_030668755.1 Bacillota bacterium
TCTGCTGGTCTGTCGGCCGGAGGAGCCGGTTTGAGAACCGGCTCCGGCTTCGAGAAGTCCAGAGAGGTGGCCGCAAGCCATTCGTTCGCCTCCAGCTTCCCGTCAATGAGGGGTGTTTGGCCGACATATGGACAGACGACCACCGACCCGCGTGCCTTCTCCAGAGTCGAGCTGGCACTAATCACCATCTTTCCCCAGCGCGCGGCGTCGCCGACTTGTTCCGGTCCCCGCACTGTGGGCGACCAGCTCACCACACCTTCGTTCTCACCCTGCATCCAACACACCGCGCTGAATCCGATCTCGGTGCCCGGCGGCGGGTCGCCGCCGAGGAACTCCCACGGAATAGCGCACTCGACCACGAAGCTGCTGTCGGTGTCGCCAGGGTCGTTCAGCGTCCCATCCGCCGTGACCGCGTACTTGACGGTCCGCGGTCCGCTGATCCAAGACGAGTCCGTCCGCCAGCCTCCGCGGGCATCTCGGCTCAGCAGGTTCATTCCGCCCGCCGCGCTGACCACAAGGCGGTGGCCGGCCAGTCCGCGCTCTCCGGGCACCTCCAGTGCAAACTCTACTGCATCGTCCTGCTCCGGGGCCGACATGGGCGCGGTGCTCGTCCCGGTCAGCATGGTATCTGGAACCTTGGCCGCCAGACACAAGTAGCTTCTGTTCCAGAGCGCGTAAACGCGTAGGCGAGGCCTCTCTTGGTCAGGCTGACGCAGTGCCCCGGCGCGCTCGGCTGTCACCAAGCATGCGGCTGTCAGTACTACGGAAAGCGCAGTCCGTATCGTCGAGCTTCGGCTTCCAACATATCGCGCTTCGCGCACAACCATCCAGTGCCTCGCGGTGGCCCCAGGTCACTACTCGGGGGTATGCTGAGCGACATTATACGGAAACGCACCCACTGCGTAAAGGAAGGCCGTATCCAGCGGAGTTGCCGCGGGCCACGCTCTTCCCGCGAGGGTCACTCCGATGGGCGGCGAATTGACTGGTCCGTGGGGAGCATAGGGCTTCGTCCGATCCGAATGAGCGACGCTGAACAGTGCTTTCGCTGGATCTCTGATCCGGGCGTGCGGTGCTACCTCGGTGTGGTCCAGACCGCGCGGACGCTGGCTGTGGAGCGCGGGTGGATTGCCAGTGTGCTCGCCGACAAGATGCAGCAGCGGGTCTTCATCATCGAGGACGAGAAGGGCAGCCCGATCGGCACATGCGGTCTGCGCGGAATAGACCGAGATGGCGGGACCGCCTATTTCGGGATCATGATCGGAGAGAAGCGCCTCTGGGATCGCGGTTATGGGACGGCCGCGACCAAGGAACTGCTCGCATACGCGTTCACGGAGTTGGGCCTCGAAGAGGTGCGCCTATCCTGTCACACCGATAACTACCGCGCAATTCGCTGTTACCGGAAGGTCGGCTTCCGCCCCAGCTCGCACGGGCCGGAGCGGCGGCAGTTCGGCCGCCGCGAGGTCCGCATGGCCGTTGACCGCGTCCACTGGGAACGGCAGCGCAACTCTGAGTCCGCCAAAGCATCCCCTGCCTCCTAACGCCGGTCCGTGCTCTGGCCGCTGGCAGCGCCGGCCTGCCGAGCTCCATGTGTGCGTCCGCCAGCAGTACGCGGGCGGCTGCATTCCGGGCATCTCGCGCCGCAGCGCATCCCGGGAGCGGCATATGTCGCCTTGGGTGCTGCTTCGGAAAGCTCACACGCCGGCAGGGCAGGAACCCATGCAAGCGGAATCTCTCTCCGGGAGCTGCACTCGCATGGCAGCGGTCTCAGAGCGGGATCTACGCAGAAGCTGGCCGGGCGCGTTGGTCTTTGCGGCCGCCTTGGCGATCTACATCCGGACCCTCTGCCCGACTGTGTTCGTCGAGGGTACCGGGGAGAATCTCATCTGCGTCCATGCCCTCGGCGTCCCGCATCCGCCGGGCTTTCCTTTCTTCTGCCTGATCGGCAAGCTGTTCGCGATCCTCGTACGCGTTGGGACGCCGGCCTATCAGGTCAACCTTTTCGCCGCCGTCATGGGCGCAGTCGCGGCTGCCGGGCTCTACTTCCTGCTCGTCTCTCGGGGCGCGGCCCGTCTTGCGGCGGCGGCAGCAGCCCTCACCTTTGCCTTCTCCCGCACGTTCTGGCGCGAGGCGACAATCGCAGAGGTCTATACGCTGAGCCTCGTGCTCATCGTGATCCAGATTGCGCTGCTCCTCCGGTGGCGCCGCGTCACCGTCTCCGCCTCCTCATCCTCGACACTGCCTCCAGGCAAGCGCGGGCGCAAAGCGACGTCTCGCTCCAGCGCCTCTGCATCGCCCGCCGACAGGATCCTGCTCTGGCTCGGCCTGACGTTCGGACTCGGCCTGGCGGTCCACTACGAGCACCTCCTCCTCGCTCCGGCATACTTCTACTTCGTGCTCGTCCACGACCGCGGCGTCCTTCGCCGCTGGCGCACTTTGGCGGCCGTCGCATTGGCCTCGATCCTCGGGTTCGGCTTGCATCTATACGCGCCGCTCCGATCGCTCGCCAACCCGCCCATCGACTGGGGGAACCCAGAGAACCTGGCGAACTGGTGGCACTACCTCACCGCCGAGCAGTACCGCGGCCGCATGTTTCAGATGCCCGCCGCACATGTGCTCGCCAATCTGCGCGCCTTCCTTGCGAACCTGCCGGTTGAGTTCTCCTGGCTCGGAGTCCTGTCTGCGCTTGCAGGGGTAGTCGCGCTCTTTCGGCGCGATCGAGCCCTGTTATGGGCGAGTATGGCGGTGGTGGTCGTCATCACCTTCTGGGCGGTAAACTACGACATCCCGTGGGAAATCGAGGTGTACTACTTGCCGCCCCTGCTCGTGATGTCGGCCTGGGTCGGCGTCGGCTTGAGCGAGCTGGCGGGGTGGCTCGCGCGCCGCGGCCGCCTTGGATGGATGGCCCCGGCTGTGCTCGTGGTCCCCATGCTGGTGCTTGCCCTGAACTTCGGTCCAAACGACCTCTCCCGCCAGCGGTTCGTGCTCGACAACGCCCTGGACATTCTTGACCTCGTGGAACCCGACGCGGCCCTCATCCTTCCCACCACAAACCCCACATTCGCTTTGATCTACCTCAGCCAGATCGAAGAAGATGCCGCCGAGCTGCGGCTCTGGTCGCGGGTCGAAGGTGGTATCACACCGGTGCGCGACGCGGTGCGTCCCCCGCACGAGCGGAGGCCGAAGCCCGAGCCGCGTTTTGTCGCCGACGCGCTTGCCGAAGGAACACCCGTATACGCCATCGACCGGCAGTCCGCGGACAGCCTGCCTGGCTTCGCGCAGATCGCGTGGGGCTGCCTCTATCGGATTGTGCCGGCAGCGGCCGCCGAAGAATGGCTGAGGCGCGCGCCCGATGCTCTCTCGCACCCCTATCGTTTCGATGTTGACGGCCAGCAGCTTGCCTACGGCGCGGAGCAGCGTCTTATCGTCTGCCGTTACCTGCTGTCACAGGGGGACTGGGCCTGGGAGAAAGCAGATGTGGCGCTCGCGGACCGGTTCTATGAGAAGGCCCTCGGACTCGGTGAGGGGCTGCCCTCAGTCCCCGCCCAGATTGGCCAGCGCTACGCGGAGCAGGGGAGGACACAGCTTGCGATTCGGGTCTACGAGCGCGCCCTTGAGGAGCACGAGGACGCTGTGCTTCATAACCGGCTGGGGGCGGTCTACGGGCGGGAGAACAGACTGGAGCAGGCGGAGCAGCACCTCCGCCGCGCGATCGCGCTGAAGCCGGACTGCGCCGACGCGCACGCCAACCTCGCCTCAGTCTACGGACGCCGGGGCCAGCTCGAAGACGCCGTGGAGGAGCTTGAAAGTGCCCTCTCCTACGATCCCTACAACGTCCTCGCGCTCAAGAACCTCGCTTTCGCGTACCTCCAGATCGGCCGTCGGGAAGACGCCCGAAAGCTCCTCGAACGCGCGCTAGAGGTAAGTCCAGAGCAGCCCGAAGTGCGCCAGCAAATGCGGCACCTGTGGGGCAAGTAGCACCACGGCGTGCCGCCGCAGCTCACACCTCCATGCTCATAGCCTGCGCCTCTGCCACCACCACACCGTTAGACATAAGGGCCTCTGCCGTGGTTTCCACGATCGTATGGTGCTGCCGCGTGATGCGGCCTCGGATCTCCAGCGTCTCGCCGATGGGCACGGGCTTGTGATACCGCACGTTCAGGCGGCCGGTGATTGCATTGATGCTCTTCTCCCACAGCAGCCGCGCCATCGTCTCGTCCAGCGCCGTCGCCAGCAGCCCGCCGTGGATGATCCCGGTCCAGCCTTGATA
>DAOVEW010000391.1 GCA_030668755.1 Bacillota bacterium
GCACCGCCTTGATCGTGCCGGTGACCGTCAGCGTCTGCGCCATCGTGGCCCGCTCAGCCGCCGCCACCACCACCGGCACCCCCGCCTCCCCCGTCACCGAATCGCCGTTCTTCTTCCCCCCAAACCGCGTGCATCCGGCCGTCGTCACCAGCCCGGCCGCCGCCGCCGCGCCGACGATCGCGCGCACTATCGCTCTCATGTTGCTGCCGCTCATTCGTGCTCGGACTCCTCTTCGTCGCGTTCGCTCGCCGCGCGCACAACGGCCTCTTGCCAATGCTGGAGCTCGTCCAGGACCGCCTTCACATCGTCCACCCGCGCCATCACCAGTCCGGGCGCGTGCGGCGGCCGAAAAACCAGCAGCTTATCGCCCCGCTGAATGCCGTGGCGCTTTCTCGCCTCCACGGGTATGACCACCTGCCCGCGCTCGCCGACAGTGACGGTGCCGTAGAACAGGTCTTTGAGTGTGTGTTGCTCACTCTTCTGAGTCATTTCCGGAGCGCCTTTCGCAGAGGATGGTACCCGCACACAAAACCAGTATACATGAAAAACATGTTAGGATGTTCAGTACGTGACATCAAGGGGGACAGGCTGGGCCGAGGACCCGAGGGCGGCTAGCCGTCGAGGGACGGCGGCCGCTGCGGCTTCTCCGTCTCATCCCGAATGCGCCTGGCCTCATCTGCGGCGGCGCGGATGCGCCGCAACCTGCGGACGGCCAGCCAGGCCATGACGCCAAGCATGGAGAGCAGCCAGAGGCTGTAGAGGAGGGACCGGTGGCCCAGAATCACCGGCCACAGGCTGAGGAGGGCCACGACGATGAGTGCTGACTCAATGATCTCGGTCTGCTTCATTACAGTCGGTCGCAAGGACCCGATGGTGGTTTCGCCGCGCGTCGCCGCGCCCCTACCCAGTGGGACCGAGAGGGTGGAATGTGGCAGCATTGTCCGGGACGTGTTGACGACATGGACGACGCGATTGACGCCTTTTTGACCGAACTTCGAGAGGTGCGCGGGATCTCCGGCGCGACGGTCCGCGCGTACGGCGGGGACCTGCGGCAGTGCGCGGAGTTCTTCCGGGGCGAGGGGCTCGCCGAGCGCTGGGCGGACGTGAGGCCCGCGCACGTGCGCCGCGTTCTGGCGCATCTGTATGCGTGCGGTTATGCGCGCACGACGGTGGCGCGGAAGGTGTCGGCCGTGCGGGGGCTGTACCGGCACCTGAGGGCGCGCGGGGAGACCGCGTCGGATCCGACGGTTGGGATCAGGACGCCGCGGCGGGGGCGCCGGCTTCCACGGTTTCTGTTTCAGACGGATGTGGAGAAGCTGCTCGCGGCGCCGGACGAGAGCAAGCCGCTCGGGCTGAGAGATCGAGCGCTGTTGGAGACGCTCTACGCAACGGGGGTGCGAGTGGCCGAGCTGGTGAGTCTCAAGTCGTCGGAGTGCCGGGATGCGTCGGAGCTGCGGATCGTGGGAAAGGGAGGCCGGGAGCGCGTGGTGCTGCTGGGCCGGCACGCGCAGGAGGCCATCGAGCGGTATCTGGAGGAGGGACGCCCTCATCTGCTGGCCCGCCGGACGCCTCAGGGGGAGGATGACCGGTTGTTCCTGAACGCGCGCGGGGGGGCCTTGAGCGACCGCGGGGTGCGGCGGATTGTGCACCGCCACATGCTTACGGCGTGCGCACAGCATGGGATCGGGCCGCACGCGCTGCGGCACACGTTCGCGACACACCTATTGGAGGCTGGGGCCGATCTGCGGGCAGTGCAAGAGTTGTTGGGCCATGCCAGCCTGACCAGCACGCAGATCTACACGCACGTCACGCGGCGGCGGCTGCGCGAGGTGTACGATCAGGCGCACCCGCGCGCGTGAGCGCGGGCCCGCATCGGTCTGCTTCTATGTGACGCCCTACGGGTATATCCCCCGCACGCGCGTGGCCTCGGCGACGCGGGAGATCGCCAGGATCAGGGCCGCCGTGCGCATGTCTATGTCGCGCTCTTGGGCTAGCTGATAAACGGAGTGAAAAGCTCTCTCCATGTAGCCGGAGAGACTGTCGCCCACTTGATCCTCCGACCAGTAGAACTTCTGCAGGCCCTGCACCCACTCGAAGTAGGAGATGACCACGCCGCCCGCATTGGCGAGGATGTCCGGGAGCACGACGACGCCGTTGTCGTGCAGAATCTTGTCGGCATCCGGAGTGGTGGGGCCGTTGGCGACCTCGGCGACCATCTTGGCTTTGATCCGAGGGGCATTTTCGCGGACGATCTGCGCGCCTAGCGCCGCTGGCACCAGAACTTCGCATTCCAGCTCCAACAGGTCTGGCGAGGGCATACTCTCGGACTCAGGAAAAGCGACCACGCTTCCCGTGTTCGCCTTGTGGTTCCTGAGCTTGGCTATGTCAAGGCCGCCGGCGTTGTAGATTGCCCCGCGGGAATCGCTCACCGCGATCACCTTGGCCCCTGCCTGGACGAGATAAGTGGCGGCCACAGACCCCCCGTTGCCAAACCCCTGAAGGACAGCCCTTGCCCCGTCGAGGCGCAGTCCGAAGTGGTCGGCTCCTTCCTTGATGACCTCGACACACCCGCGGCCGGTCGCCTCCAGCCTTCCCACCGAGCCGCCCACGCTCAACGGTTTTCCGGTCACCACGGCCGGCACGGTGT
>DAOVEW010000115.1 GCA_030668755.1 Bacillota bacterium
TGAAGCGCGAGCAGATAGATCTCTACCAACTGCATGGGGTCAACGACGATGAGCAACTCGCGCAGGTGCTGGCCCCGGCCGGCGCGCTGGAGGGACTCCGGCAGGCCCGCCGGGAGGGGAAGATCGCCCACATAGGCATCACCGGCCATCGTAGGGAGACCCTCATCAGGGCAGTTCAGGAGTGCGACGAGCTCGCGACGGTACAGGTGCCCTTCAACCTAGTCGAGGATGACATCGTAGACACGCTTCTGCCGCTGTGCGCGGAGCGCGACCTGGGGGCGATCGCGATGAAGCCCCTGGGCGGCGGCAACTTCAGCAATGCTACCCTCGCCGTCAAGTGGTGTCTGACCCAGCCGGTCACCGTCGTCATTCCGGGTATGGAGACGGTCGAAGAGGTCGAGCAGGACGTGGCAGTGGGTCTGGGCGAGGTCAAGCTCACTCCCGCCGAACGGGCTGAGGTGCAGCGAATGAAGTCCGAGCTGGACCAGCGCACGTGCCGCCGCTGCCGCTATTGCGAGCCCTGCCCCAACGGAGTGCAGATCGGCATGCTCTTGCACGGCCGCACCATCGTCCGCCGAATGGGGCCCGACCGGTTCAAGGAATGGGGTGCCAAGGAGATCATCGCCAGCGCCGCGAACTGCACCGAATGCGAAGAATGCATAGCCAAGTGCCCCTACCATCTACCCATCCCGGAGCTCATACGCGAGGTCGTGGCCTACTACCGCACAGTCCCGGAGCTCATGCGCGACTGAGCGGCGGCCAAGTGCACGCGCCCGGCAGGGCGAGACTCCCTGCTGTGGCCCCACCTACACTTGGCCGCGGGTGATGAGCGCAACTACTGCCCACAAACCTCCGTTTAGGAGATCGCCGGCGATGAACCCTATGGCAAGCGGCACTGTTGTGCGATAGAGACGGAGGCCGCCATACCGCAAGACGAGCGCCTTACACGCGCACCCCGTGATAGAGTATCAGCGTGTGGTGTAAAAGGGTTGCTTGGAAGCAAAGTGGCCATCGTGGAACTCCTGGGTTGCGAAAACCCAGGGAAGGAGTTACCAAACGATGGCCGACAGCAGTATGACGTCAGTTGATCTCTTTGACAAGATCGTGAGAGATGAGCACGTGGACCTGCTGAAGGAGGCGGTGCAAGCAGCGCTTCAGGAGATCATGGCGGAGGAGGTGACGGGACTGCTTGGCACCGGTCCCTACGAACGCACCGAGGGGCACCGCCTGACACGCGCTGCTGGAGGGCTTACTTTTCGAGCACCTCGAGAAGCTGCCGGACTTCTTCCGACGTGACCTCTCCGCCGGTGTAGTGCTCCGGCAGGGCCGTCGCAATATCGTCGAAGATGCTGTTGATGGCGCGCGTGACCAGCTTCCGCTCGACGCTCGTCGCTCGCGGGGCCCAGAGCCCACCGCCGGCCGAACTCGTGTCCCGGATTCGACTCCAGTAGAGGACCTCTCCCGATGCGACGTCCACAAGCTGGAAGCGGAGATCGAGGACCCCAGCCTTGCGACGGAGGATGCCGTCCTTCTCCGATTCAGTGTACAGCTCGCCAAACTCGCCGTAGACAGCCCACTGTGCTCCCAGGACCTTGCCGACGCGCGCGACGTCCTCCGGCTGTAGTCTGGCCAGGGGCTCGCGCTCCGGGTCACGCCTCAGCGCCGTGTCCGTGCGCCGCGCGACCGCCGCAAGAGACAACGAGCCTTTGGGAGCCATCCTGAAGCCGTGCCGCATCAGGTTGAGCATGCTGCAGGCACGCCCGATCTCGCTTTGCCTTTCGTCCCGCGACCAGAACGGGAAAACCGCCACGTAGATCTCATTCGGAGGAGGCGGCTGCGTCGCCGCCAGCTCCTGGGGCAATGATCCCTCTCGCTCGGCCGCCAGCACAGGCATACTGCCAAGCAGACACAGGCCCAGCACCATGCATGCGAGAATCCCTCTCATCCTGGATACCCCCTTCTCCCTCTCTTCTCGCGAACCGCCTCCCCCCTCCCGCACTGCTCTTCGGCTCCACCGCGCAGGTGCCCCGCGCCTGGAGAGCCTGATGCCGCGGAGGCGCCCGGATAGCGTGTGAACCGGGCCGCCGGCCGCGACCTTCCTGCTCGGTTTTTCCACGTTCCCGTCGCTCTCTGAGGCATTGCTCTGGTCGCCGACAGCCAAGTCCGGCTGCCTGGGCAGGGACTGCAACCTAGAAGCATCCTGGTGCGGTCTCGCCCTCGCACCTCATGGGAAAACACACCTGGGTTCTCCTGCTCGGAGATGACATCGTCATCGAGCGCCCCTGCCACATCGTCGCTACATATGCAAGGTGATCTGTTCACGCTTGGGGTTACAGAACTGTTCGCTCTTGGAGGTCAGGTAACACCGAGGTCATTCCCTCACCGCGGGGCAGTGGTTGCGAGGACGATTGCGCGGGCGGGGTGCCCGTGGGCATGGCCGCGAAGATCGAGAAAACAGCGCCTCCGAACTTCCCAGCCCGCCGGACCGCAGGCTCACTGGCAGCGCTGCGTCGCCTCTTCCACGAGATGGCATGCCGCAAGGTGTCCCGGCCGGACCTCTCGCAGCTCCGGTTCGAGTGTGCGGCATTCCGGCACTTGGTCGAGATAGCATCGAGTATGGAAGCGGCACCCGGGAGGCACCGCAATCGGGCTGGGCAGGTCGCCGGAAAGGACCGTTGCGGCTCGTTCGGCGCTGCGTCCGATCCGCGGGACTGCCGCCAGCAGAGCGCGGGCGTATGGATGCAGCGGCTCGCGGATGACAGCCTGCGCCGGACCCACCTCGACAACGCGGCCCAGATACATGACAGCGATGCGCTGACTGACGTGGGACACGACGCTGATGTCGTGCGAGATGAAGACGGCCGTGAGGCGGAACCGCTCCTGCAGTCTCCGCAGGACCTCGAGGATCTGCGCCTGGATGGAGACATCGAGAGACGCGACGGGCTCATCTGCGATGATGAGGTCGGGCTCGCACGCGAGGGCGCGGGCGATTCCGATGCGCTGCCGCTGCCCCCCACTGAACTGGTGGGGAAAGCGGCGCGCCTGCGAAGGATCGAGTCCGACAAGCTGCAGAAGCTGACCCACCCGCGCGCGGATGGCCTCCCTGCCGCGCATACCTCTCAGCCACACCGGGAGGCCGACGATCTGCTCGACGGTCTTGTGCGGGTTGAGGGAAGAGAATGGATCCTGGAAGATCATCTGCATCCGAGGTCGCAGCGCGCGCAGCTCCTTGTCCCGCAGCCTCGTGATCTCGACCCCGTCGAACATCACACTCCCCGAGCTGGCCTCTTCCAGACGGCAGATCAGCCTGCCGAGAGTCGTCTTGCCGCAGCCGCTCTCACCCACCAGCCCCAGTGTCTCGCCTCGAGCGATGTCCAGCGTGACCCCGTCCACTGCGTGGACGGACCGGCCGCGACCGGCGGGGAAGCTCTTGGTGAGGCCCCGCACTTCGACTAGAACTCCGTCAGCGTTCATACTACAGCACACTTCCTGCCGGCTCCGCGAAAGCCCCTACTCTCCCGGGCCCTCTCCCTGCCGTTCTGTCTGGGGAGCATCTTCGGTGGATGGCAGGCCGTACACCTCCTCGGTCTGCCGGCGCGAGACGAGGCCGGCGCGGCCGTCCTCGGCGAGACGGCTGCGTTCTCTCTGCTCAGGGGGCCCGTAACCGCCCCCGCCGGGCGTTTCCACTCGAAGCACCGCCCCGGGCTGAAGCTGCACGCCCGACACCTTCGGCGGCAGGCGCCGTTCCGACTCGCATCTGGGGTTGACTACGTAGGAACCACAGCCGCCGGAGCAGCCGCCCGCAGCGCCCCGCGCAGGTCGTTCGTGCCGGTCGCCGTGGGCGGAGAACACCGCCTCGTGATCGACCACCCGAATATCGCGCCGCAGTCCCATGCCCCCCCTGAACTTCCCCGCGCCGCCGGAGTCAGGGACGAACTCGTACCGCTCCACCAGCAACGGGAAGGCATGTTCGAGGACCTCCACAGGGAGGTTCGAGGTATTGGTAATGTGGACCTGAACCCCATCGAGGCCATCGGTCCGGGGGCCGCCGCCGGCCCCGCCTGCCACAGCCTCTACGTACACGTACTCCTTGCCGTCCCGCGGATTCGTCCCCGAGAACACCACTGCGGTGCTCGCGTCGTTGCTGGGCGCCGGAAGGCGGCCCGGCATGGCGTGCGAGAAGGCCTCGATGATGCGCCCCGCCACATGCTGGCACGTGTCCGTGCGGGCCCCGACCGCCGCCGGCGGGCGCGCATCCAGGATGCTGCGCTTGGGCGCTTCGATATCTATTGCTCGATGCAGGCCCGCATTCGACGCCAACTCCGGGTCAACGCTGGCCTTCACTGCATAGTAGACGGTGGCGCGCAAGGCGTTTCGAGGCACGTTGATGGCTCCAGTCGAGGGCGGTCCGCTGCCCGAGAAGTCCAGACGGAGTCGGTCGCCGCTGACCTCGATGCAAACGCGAATCGGGATCGGCCCCTCGCCTTCCACACCTTCCATCTCGTCTTGCGCCTCGTACCGTCCATCCGGGACCTGCGCCACTGCGGCCCGCAGCCGCCGTTCCGTCGCGTCCAGCAACTCATCTATACACCGCACAGCCCGCGCCGAGCCATACTTGTCGTATAGCTCCTCCAGATCGCCGAGCCCGACGCGATTTGCGGCGAGCTGCCCGGTCAAGTCCAGGCTTCGCTGCTCGGGCATGCGGCAGGTGGATGCGAAGAGCTCGATCACTTCCTCGCAGATCTCGCCCTCCCGTGCAAGCCTGGTCGGCCCGAGGCGCAGGCCCTCCTCGTCAATCGAGCGTGCGTCCCCCGAAATGCCGCCCGGTGCTCTCGCGCCGATGTCCGCGTGGTGCGCGACGTTTGCGACAAAGCCGACGAGCTCGGATTGGAGGAAGAAGGGGGAGGCCACCGTGACGTCGGGCAGATGCGTTCCGCCTCCCAGGTAGGGATCGTTTGCGACGAAGGCGTCGCCGGGTCGCAGCTCCTCCGCGGGGAACTCCGTCAGCACCGCCTCCACGACGCCCAGCATCGAGCCGAGATGCAGCGGGATGTGCTCCGCCTGCGCAACGAGCCGGCCCCGTCGGTCGAACACCGCGGTTGAGCAGTCCCTTCGCTCCTTGATGTTCGGCGAGAACGCACTGCGGACCAGAGCCTCGCCCATGGCCTCGGCGGTCGCAAGGAGGCCGTTGGCGACCACGGCGAGCGTGATGGGATCTATCTGCTGTTCGCTGCCGCCGCTCATCGCCTCGAAGCCACCTTGATGCGCAGGTTCCCCTGGTCATCGACACGGGCTCGGCAGCCGCGCGGCAGGTAGACCGTCGAGTCGTACTGCTCTGCGATCGCCGGGCCGTCGATGCAGTCATCTGCCAGCAGTGCCGAACGGTCATAGACGGGGCACCGGAAGTCGTCCTCTTCCCTGCTTAGATACAC
>DAOVEW010000156.1 GCA_030668755.1 Bacillota bacterium
GGCTGCTCGCCAACGTCCAGGGAAATCCCCGCGTGTGCTTCAGCGTCTCCAGCATGGGGTCTCCTCGGGCGGCCGGGACGGCTTGCGGATTCGATGTGGAGTACGAGAGCGTCGTGGTCTTCGGCCGGGCGAACGTGCTGGATGACGAGCAGGAGGCGATGCGAGGGCTGCGCCTAATGCTGGACAAGTACTTCCCGGAGTTGTCCTACGGCAAGGACTATGCAGTTATTACGCCCGAAGGGCTTGCCGCCACGGCTGTCTACCGCGTCGCCATCGACACGTGGAGTGGGAAGCGGAACTCGCCGGATATGCGATAGAGGGCGGGCAGTGCGGCGTGTGCATGGCCGTGTGGCCCCGGCGGGCGCAGAGCTGACATGCCCTACTAATCTACCCTCCACCACGTCATGCGCGATCTTCTCTCGCGGGCCATGCGGAGCAGCTTGCGATCACGCCCCGACTCCGGGTCAAGTTCGAGGGCCTTCTGCAGGGCCTCTTCAGCTTGCTCGAAGTTGCGCAGTCTCAGATGGGCCTCTCCCAAGAAGGAGTAGGCCGCGGCATTCGTGGGGTCTTTCTCGATGGCAGCCTGGTAGCCGGCGATTTCGGAGGCAAGGTCCTCTCTCTCGCGACGACGCCAGTAAGTGTACTCCCATCCCGCGAGGGCCAAAATGGCCAAGTATACCCCCGCCAGCACCGACACTAAGCCCCACCCGCCCACGACGATGGAGGATACGCCGAGCGTGAATGCCACCGCCAACAGGGCCAGGCCGACGGCCGCCTCATGCAGCGACAGCGTCCGGTCCAGCCAGTTGGTGAAGATCCACCAGGCGATCAGCGCCATCACTGGGACGAAGAGCACAGCCTTGAAAAGGCGCTCAATAATGCCGGAAGCATCCGGTGTCATGCCACTTCCTCCAGCAGACCCGCGCCCCGGCCGGGCACGGGGGAGGTCGAGGCCCGGCCGTTAGATGCGTAAAGGATGAGATTGGCTCTCGTCAACCTGCCCGCTGCGGCTCTATGATGACTTTGGTGGCTCCGCCCGATTCGAGCAGCTCGATTCCCTGAGCGACCTCATCCAGCGGCAGCCGGTGGCTTATGAGCTGACCCAGCGCAAGGCGCCCCGACGAGATGAGGGCCAGCGCACGACCGTGGGTGAAGGGATTCGTGAAACTGCCCGTCACACAGATCTCCTTGCGGTAGATCTCGAAGGGTGACACGGCAACCCGAGCGGCCTCGGGCGCAACGCCGAACAGCAGTACGCTGCCGCCATCGCCGACGAGATCGAGTGCCTGCTGGGCCGTCCGCTCGGAGCCTACGCACTCGATAACCACATCCGCTCCCCAACCGTCGGTGGCCTGCATGACGGAGCTGCGCAGGTCCTCCGCGCTGGGGTCTACCGTTCGAGAAGCACCCAGGGTCTCCGCCTGCTGACGCTTCTCCGGGTTCGGCTCGGACACGATAGTCACGGCCGCCCCCTGAAGCTGCGCCAACTGGAGCAGTATCAGCCCAATGGCGCCGGCACCGATGAGGGCGACGACTGCACCCGGGCACACGTCGGCGCGGTCTATGCCGTGCACGCAGCAGGCGACAGGCTCAGTCATCGCTGCCAGTGCGAAGGGGACGCGCTCGGACACCTTGTAGCACTGGCGCGCGGGCACCAGGCAGTGGGTGGCGAAGCCGCCGTCCTGTGTGACGCCGATGGCGGATAGGTCGCGGCACAGGTGGGTCAGGCCGCGCCGGCACGCGCGGCAGGTGCCGCACGGGATATTGGGATCAAGTGTGACGTGGTCTCCCGGCTGCAGGTGGAGCACATCCGCGTCGATCTCTTCCACGACGCCCGCGAACTCGTGTCCGGCGACGAGCGGGTAGCTTTCGGGGAAGTGGCCGGGGTACACATGGGCATCTGTGCCGCACACACCACAGGCCTCGACGCGAATCAATGCCTCGCGCTCTGCGGGCGCGGGCAGGTCGCGCTCGACGGTCTGGCACGCCTCCGGCTTCGGGAACACGGCGGCACGCATTTTCGTCCTCCCTGGGTGAAGCCGCTGCCACTTGCTTCCCCGGCGTCAGCGGCGAACCTGCCGCCAGGTAAGTGGGGCAGCGCTCCCGACAGCGAATGAGGAGCCACGATGCGCGATCGAGCGAGGCGCTGGACAGAGACGAGGGGTGTGACCGTTTTCTCTGGGCGCCCTGGGCAGGAGACACGCTCCTGCCCTACGGAACTGGGGAATCACCGACAGGGTCGCGACAAGAATGTCGCTCCCAGGGACCCAGACTTTGCAGTCACATGCTACGCGACACAGCTGTTAGTTCGTGGTGGCAGGCATGTGGTAGTATACTGAGGTAGATTGGAGGCTCCAGTAAATCGCAGAGACGAAAGGAGGTCGGGCGTCATGCAGAAGAGCGTATCGCCGGTCGTTGCCATCATTGCGATCGCCGCTCTGATCGTAGTGATCGCTTTCTTGTGGGTACGCTTCACGGGACCGCCGCCGCCACAGGCCGGGCCAGGTCCCGTTCGTTCCGTTACGGGGGCTAGAGGGCGTCCCACGGGCGGCCGTGAGAGACCCACCCGAGAGCGCGGTCATCGAAGAGGGGAGCGCGGGGGCGCGGAGGGTGGCGCGGCACCGGGCGGCGGCGAGGCGGAGCCTTCCCCGGAGTAGCGCTAGACACGCAGCACCCGGGAGGCAAGTCGCAGTCTCGCACACAGATCGCAGGCGCGGCGGCCTGTCGTCTGACCGGCCGCCGCCGCACTTCGGTGGAGCGCGAACATGCCAGCTCGAAAGATGGGACCGCGGCGCCAGCAGAGGCGCACCAAGATCATCTGTACGATCGGCCCCGCGACCCAGTCGCGGACTGAGATCGAGCAGCTTGCGGGCGCGGGCATGGACGTCGCGCGGCTCAACTTCTCATACGGTTCCCACAGTGAGCACGACCGCACCATGGCCAACATCCGCGCGGTGGAGGGCCGTCTGGGTCGTCCCATCGGGATTCTCCAGGACCTGGCCGGGGTGAAGGTGCGAGTCGGCCAACTCCCGGAAGAGGGAATGGAATTGCGGCCGGGCTCAGAGGTGGTGCTGAGCACCTCCGCGGAGCCGGCGGCCGGCCAGATATCAGTCTCTCTGCGCGAGCTGCCCCGGGCGCTGTCGTCCGACCAGCGCCTGCTGCTCGGAGACGGCAATATCGAGCTGGTGGTGTTGGATACGACCGATACCGAGATCCGGTGTCGGGTGCGCGCCGGCGGCGTGCTGAAGTCGCACCAGGGGCTGCACGTTCCCGATGTCAGACTGCCCATGAATGCCGTCACGGAGCAAGACGTGTCGGATCTGCGCTTCGGCCTCGAGCACGGAGCGGACTGGGTGGCCATGTCCTTCGTGCAAGGGCCCGATGACCTGCTGGAGCTGCGCCGCTGGATGGAGCGGGTCGGACGCCGGGCGCCGATCATGGCCAAGATCGAACGGCACGAGGCGATAGACAACCTGGACGCGATCATCGAGGTCGCCGACGCCGTCATGGTGGCCCGCGGGGACCTGGGGATCGAGCTGCCGCTGGATCGGGTGCCGATGCTGCAGAAGGATATCATCGGACGGTGCAACGCCGCCGGCAAACCCGTGGTGACGGCCACGCAGATGCTGGAGTCGATGATCCACAACCCCCGCCCGACGCGCGCGGAGGTGAGCGACATCGCGAACGCAGTGCTGGACGGCACCGACGCCGTGATGCTGTCTGGAGAGACAGCGGTAGGAAGCTATCCGGTGGAGGCGGCGAGGGTGATGGCCAGGGTGGCGGAGCGCGCAGAGGAGGCCTTCGACTTCGAGGCGCGCCTCGTGGAGTCAAGCCAGTGGCCGTGCCGGACCGTCACCGACGGGATCAGCCAGGCGACGGTGAATCTCGCACATGATCTCAAGGCCCAAGCGATCATCACGGCGACGAGCACCGGACACACGGCACTCATGGTCGCGATGCACCGGCCCGAGGCGCCCGTTATAGCGGTGACCTCCGATGTGGCAACTCAGAGACGGTTGACGTTGGCCTGGGGCGTGCATCCAGTGGCGGCGCCTCGCGGCGCGAACACCGATGAGCTGATCGTGAACGCGATCGACCGGGCCCGAGCTGCGGGGCTCGTTCGACAGCGAGACTTGGTGGTGGTCACGGCCGGCGTGCCGCCTGGACTCCCCGGCCGCACGAACCTGGTCAAGGTCGAAGTGGTGGGCCAGCACCATGCGTTCTGAGGAGGGGCTGTGTTGTCAGCGGCGCGACCGAACCAGAGAGCGCGAAGACTGAGACTGAAGGCGCCCCTGTTCCTGGCACTCGTGGGCCTGATGTTGGGGATCGGAGTCGCGGAGCTCTGTCGTCCGCTGGCCGATCTGCGGGAGCAGCACAAGAACCTGGCCCGACTGGGGCAAGAGAAGGCTGCGCTCGGCCTGGAGACAGGGCGGCTAGAGGAGCATAAGGGCTACTTGGCAACAGAGGCCGGCCAGGAGGCGGCGGCACGGCGCCAAGGGTATGTGAGACCTGGAGAGCGGCGCTTGGTGTTCGTGGACGAAGACCCCAGCGGGACGAGCGACAGGCGGTCCGACCGGCCGCAAACGCACTGAGCCTGCTGATAGACTTCACCCGAGAAGGGAGGCGGGACGCACCGGACGGCGCGTCCCGCGTTCTGCGTAGGTTGGCGGTCAGATCACAGTTTGTAGCTGCGGCTG
>DAOVEW010000027.1 GCA_030668755.1 Bacillota bacterium
GAAGACCGACACATGGTACTTCAGCCCCTGCTCGAGGATCCAATCAATGTCCCATCCCTGCTCGTACCAGTGGCCAACCGTCCAGCAGGTCTCGAACGTCACCGGCGCGGTCTTCCAGGCATCCTGCACCCCGTCCTCAAACAGCTTTCGCGGGTACTCGTCGTGCATGTGATTCCAGCATAGACCATCCGGCACACTGCCGTGGCCCTCCGTGCGCACATCCCCGAAGCAGTCTGCCCGCCACCCGATCCGCCTGCCCTTCCTGGCGGCGTAGGCGCAGCCGTGCGTGCCGAGCATCGACACCAACTGCGTCTTTCGGAAGCTGCGGAGGTAGACGTCAACCAGCCTCGCCGCCGTCGCCTTGGTCGCATTGCCGCCCATCTCTCCAAACGGCCCCCCGTAGGCGATGTCGAAGCTCTCCAGACTCGGGTGCCCATCGAACCGAGCTGCGAAAGAACGGATGAACTCGCCCCAGTGTCTCGCATATGCTGGCTGATTGTGGTCTGGCTCGTACACACCGCGCTTATCCGGCCTGCCCTGCCGCACCCCGCCCATCTGCCAATACCACTCGGGCATGTCATTGCCCACATAGGGCTGCACCCGCACCTGCAGCGTCTGCCCCCGAGAGCGAGCCGCCTCAAGCGCGCCTTCGATGATGTGCCATCGGTGCTTGCCCTTCTCCGGCTCTATGACTGACCACAGCCACCGACAGTACGCGATGGTCGTGTCCGGATATCGGTCGTTCTTCAGCTTCCCGTCGAAGGGCCGAAATTCCGCCGGCGCCCCCCTATCGTCCCACGTTGTGCCGTCGTACAGAGGGTCTCCGTTGAACCGCTGGAACGTCGTCGTGCCCTTGTGCGGATTGCCCAGATAGGCGAAGTTCTCCTTGGGCCGAACCCGTTGGATCACCTCTCCGGGCGCGAATCGCTTCCTCCAGTCACAGTCTCGACTCCGAGTCACCCTCTTCCTCCTCCATTCACTCGTACCACCCCCTCGGCAGCCAAGGCTCCAGGGCCGTGATGAAATCCTCGAGCATCGGCTCGATGTCGTACATGTCCGTCACATGCGGATCGAGGAACAGCGCCTGTCTTGCCGCATCTCGATCGCATTCCATCGCGGCATTGATAGACAGCTCGTGGATGCTCACCCACCGCTCCACCAGGGAGTGCACCGCCGGCGGCAGTTCGATCTGCTTCCCTGACACGCGAGCCCCCGCCGTCGTGATGATCACCTCGACACAAGCGTCCTCGGGAATACCCTTGAGATACGGCCCGCGGTTCAGCAAGTTCAGGACGCGTGCGAACGGCTCCCCCGTAAAGTACGACCAGAGCAGCTCATGCGCGTGCTCGGTGGTCATCAGCTGGAGGTCGCCCACTGGTTCCGGTCCGTACGCCCAGTCCATGATGATCTCCGGAGGCTCGGTGGGGCCCAACGGCTGGCGGCCGGCGATGATCTTCCTGACCCTGTCTCTCAGGCCGAGCTGGTCCATGCGGCGGGGTGTCAAGAAGTACTCGTAGAACTCGGCCAGGTGCGTCTCGCCCGTCGAAGGCCACACGCCGAGCATTCGGAAGATGTCCTGCTGAAGGCGGACGTCTTCCCGCCTCGTCTCCACCAGCGTGTCCTCCAGCTTGACCTCCGAGGCGCGCGTCGCTTCCAGGATATTCGCCGTCCGATCTTCGCCCGCAATGACGAGCTTTGTGACGAACGACTGATGGTTCACCCCACCCAGCTCCATTTCGACCTCCGATTTGCCCACCCCGAAGACCCGCGCAAAATACGTCCTCAACTCGTCCGCCGAATGGCACAGACCCCACACCGTCAGCGAAGTCGCGCGGGCCATGGCACCCGTAATGCATGACATTGGGTTCGTGAAGTTCAGCACCACCGCGCTCGGACAGAGCCGCTCGACATCCTTTGCGATCTCCACCACAACCGGAATCTCCCGCAGGTTCCGCGCCAGCGCCGCCGGCCCGAGCGTATCGCCAACCCCCACTGGAATCCCGTACTTGGCGCACACCTCGAACGACCGGTAATCCGCCTCCCTCCCCCCCGTCGTGATCGACAGGATCACCGCGTCCGCGCCCTTCAACGCCTCCTCGCGGTCGAGCGTTCGCACCACAACCATGCTCGATCCCTTCTGACGCACCATCTTCTCGAGCAGGTCCCCGACGAGCTTTAGCGGCTCCTCGCTGATGTCGTGAAGCACCAGCTCGCACTCATCGAACCCCCCCACCAGCAGCATGTCCCGCAGCACCTTATGCACGAACTTGTATGAGGCGCCGATGAAGACGATCTTCTTCCTCCCCACCGACCCCTCGTTCCGCTCGTATTCCTGCATTGGTCCGACCCAGCCGGCCGACTTACCGCGAATCTCCTCGGTCACCGCTGCTGCCTCCAGATGGGCGCCCCTCGCGCGATCCGGGGGAAGCCCAACGGCTCCCCCCGGATGCCCACTCACGCCCGGCTTCATGAGAACTGCTGGTAATAGGCCTCTACGGCCTCATAGTCAACAGTCTCATCGGGTTCCATCCCAAGACGCTCGTACAGCGCTCGGCGATCTCGCATGTCGTTGAGCAGCACCGCGCGCGCGTGCACCGCGACCTCCTCCGCCACCTCCAGCGGCACCGCTACCACGCCGTCATCGTCACACCCAACAATGTCCCCGGGGCGCACCTGCACCCCGCCGCACCCGATCCGAGTCTGCACCTCTACGACCTCGATTCGCCCTGGGATGATCGTGCGGCCCCGCGCGCGCGCCACCACCGGGGTCTTCTGCCGCGCAAGCTCCGCCGTGTCCCGCGCGAACCCGTCGGTCACTAGGCCCACCGCGCCCCTGACCACAGCTTCCATGCTGTTCGCGGATCCCCAGAACCCCACCTCTCTCGCGCCCCCGGTGTCGGTCACCAACACGTGCCCGGGCCGTACCATCTCTCCCGTGCCCACGTGCCCCACCTCTTCGAACCAGATCTCGTGCGCACGCACGATGTCTTCAGTGCTCTCCAGCTTCCACATGGGCCGGTTCGCCGGCACGCACCGGATCGTCAGCGCCACCCCCCAGAACTTCATCCCCGACCACAGCGGCCTGATCTCCGGCGACATCAGCGTGAGATCGAAGTAGCCGATGCCATCGAGCGCGTCCACGACATCCACGACGCGGAGGTGCCTATAGAGTCCCCGCACCTCAAAGGGATCCAAGCCGCTCTCGGGGCAATCCGAACCCATGGCCGTCGCCTCCCTGTGCCGCATGTTGTCGGCGGCCTTCGCCGCGGGCCGTCGCCTTTCCCTCCGGCGCCGGAACCCGACGGCCGCCCTGCCAGCCTCGCTCGATCGCGTCCCGGGGCGCCGGCCCGCGCGCGACCCGCTCCCGCCCAAGGGTGCCGGTTGACATCCCACCGGCCTAGAGCCTAGAATAGCGCCGCCCTGACGCTGCTGGGGCAGAGGGTATCGTCCTGTGCCTGAATAGACCTCCTGGGAGGATGGCTCTATGCTGCAGCCCCTTCGTGACCGGGTGCTCGTGCGCCCATCGGAAGAAGAGAAGCAGACCTCCGGCGGCATCGTCTTACCCGACACCGCGCGCAAGCGCCCGCAAGAGGGTGAGGTGCTCGCGGTCGGCGCCGGCCGCGTGCTCGATACCGGCCTCCGTGTCCCCCCTGCCGTGAAGGTTGGAGATACGGTGGTCTACTCCAAGTACGCAGCTATGCAAGTGTCCTCCGAGGGAGAGGACCTCCTCCTCCTGGAAGAGGACGCGATTCTTGCCGTGCGCGACTGATCTGTTCCCACCAACGCGGCGATGAGCGACGGCGGGACTCATGAGTCCCGCCGTCAGCGCGTCCAAAGCAATCATCTCGCGCGCCACAGAAGCGCATAAAGAACTCCACCGGACCATCGCTCCTCGCGACCCGCGCGTCTCGGTTCTCCACGCGCGCCCATCATCAAGCGCGGTAGAAACGCGCGATAGCCAGACGAGTGTGACCGCTATACTCCGCGCGCATCTTGCACTCGCACGCGACCAACCTGATCTTCGTTGAAAAATTTTCGTCGAACATCTTGCGAGAAATATGTTGGAACATGGCATATTGCGACAGAGTCGCGCGGACGCGCGCGGCAGTGGCCACTGAGGCGGTTCGGCCACTCACTAACGTGCCGTGCTAAAGAGGCCTGAGCCCGGGTAGTGGGTGATGTCTATCGAGTGACATCCACGGCGCGAAGAAAGGGGGGCTGAGAGTTGCCTGCTAAGAGGAAGGCGAAGAAGAAGAAGGCCAAGAAGAAGACGGCCAAGAAGAAGACAGCGAAGAAGAAGAAGGCCAAGAAGAAGACGGCCAAGAAGAAGACAGCAAAGAAGAAGAAGGCCAAGAAGAAGGCCAGGAAGAAGGCGGCCAAGAGGCGATAGTCACTTCGACGGAGGAGACCGCGGTATTCTCCGTCGGCCGCTACTCAGAATGGGGGCGGACCCAAAGTGTGCGCGCCCAGTCTCACTCCCCCGGCCCCCGCTCGGGTAGATCCGTCCAGAAAAACGGGTCCACGGCCTCGTGGTAGGCGTAGACGCCAAAATGAAGGTGAGGCCCCGTTGCTACTCCACTCACCCCCACCCGCCCTACGACCTGCCCCTGGCCCACCCACGCCCCCTCTTCCACCTGAATCTGCGACAGATGGATGTACAGCGTCGCGATCCCATGCCCGTGGTCGATGATCACCGTCTGGCCGTGCAGGATAAAGGAATCATCGGCGAGCGACACCACCCCGGATGCCGCCGCCCGCACGGGCGTGCCCTCAGGCGCCGCAATGTCGATGCCCTTGTGACGATACGCCAGTCGGTCGTTTATGTAGCGCTGCATCCCGAACCCCGTGCTGATTCGCCCCTCCACCGGCATGACGAACCTCCCCCACCAGTGTCGCTCGGCCCCCACGCGATCGAGCGCAGCTCCGATCAACCTCTTCTCGCGCCTCGTCTCCTCCGCAGTGTACTTGCTCTCTTGACTGCGCGAGAGCCGCAGATGCTGCACCCCGAAGTCGCGCTCACACACCGTCACCGGAAGTCGGGCCTTCCCCATCCCACCATCGGTGTACTTCCAGTACACCATTGCGTGACGCGCGCCTACCTTGCTTTTCAGACCGACCGGAAGAGCAACGGCAAACGTGTCGCCAACCGAAAGAAGTCGGTACGACTTCCCATTCCAGGAGCACGCCGCGCGCAGCAGTTCCTTCTCCGGACTGAATTCCACAAACATAACGTCGCCCACGCGCGGCTCGTCGGGATACACCGTGATCTCCGGCGCGGCCGTCGCGGCACGCGCACCGACAAGCGAAAGGAAAACCACGATCAGCGTATGGCAGACTCCCCAAGTCAGCGCAGGATCACCACGAACTTCTCCACCATGTGGTGCGGGTAATACGATTCCTTCGCCCGGCGCAGCCCCGACACGCCGAGGTCCTGTTCCCGGTTCACGTAGCGTACGTTCGCCCATTCTCTCTCCAAGAACTGCTGGTTGATTACCTGGTAGAGGCCGTGGAATGCCGCATTCGCCTTCTCGATGTGAATTACCACAGTATCGGGGTTGAGTAGCTCTCCCAGAGTGAATGCCTCGACCGCCCCCTCCACCTCAATGCATCCGCCGGTCACGCCGAGCGCCTCCAAGTTCGCTAGCGCCCCCGCCACCTCCGCGACGCGAAGCTGATACGCGTCACGCCAGATGAACAGGTTCGTAAACGTCAGCTCCGACTGACGGGGCCCGAGGCCGGCGAGATGGGCCAAGATGGCCTGCCGATCCTCACGGGTGAGCGGGCGCATCTCGGGGAGGTTGGGAATGTCTCTGGGCACGGGGGTCTTCCAATGTGGCCACGAACAGCACTGAGGGGTCTTGACAGCTATATCATCTATGGTATACTATTATCAGAGATAACGGTTGATAATGTTCGCCTGGCATTCGAAAGGAGCCGTGCCATGAGCACCAAGGCTGCTGCCGCAGCGAACACCGCCGATGTTATCTGGCTTTGCCGCCGGCTTGCCTCAGCCCTGCAGGGCGGCGCCTCCATCCTGTGCGCTCTGGATGCGGTTGCACAAGATGTCCCCGCTAGCCTTCGCAGACCCCTCTCTTCGATTCGAGACTGTGTCTGCTCCGGCGGCCGCATGTCTGACACGATGATACGGCTCAGATGGCCCTCGTTCGTCTGGGAGATGGTAAAGAACGGCGAGAGCAGAGCCGACTTGGGCCCGACGCTGACTCTCATCGCCGACCGGCTTGAGGCAGAGCGGGCAATCCTCGCGCCCAAGAACCGGAAGCTCTACGCCTACGCCCTCTGCTTTGGGCGCCTGGGCGCAATGCTCGAGGCCGGCGTGCCGATTCTCGCCGCGCTGGAGACCGCAGCACAGGCGGTGCCTCGCTCCCGGGCCCACGACACGTTCATGGCCGCGCGCGACGCAGTGCGCCAGGGCGCCGACCTCTCCTATGCCATCCAACGCCTCGCTCCAGACCTTCCGGACATGACCCTCGAAATCATCCGCGACGCAGAACGCGACGGCCGCCTCGGCGAGGCCCTTCCCATCGTCGCCGATTACGTGCTTGACGAGGCCGCGAAGGGGCCGGCCCGCGGGCGGGAACAGGCGACGCAAGATGCGTGAGAAGAAGGCCAAGCCGAAGCGTGATGCGAGCCGCAAGCCGAAGAAGAGAGAGCCAGATCGCTCCGCAGAGGTGATGGACCTCAAGTCAGCCGCCGCCTTCCTCAAGGTCAGCAAGCCCACCTTCTACCGCTGGCTCGCCCAGGGCAAGATCAAGGGGTTCAAGGCCGGCCAGCAGTGGCGCTTCTACCGAAGCGACCTGGAGAAGTTCCTGCGCATGGAGGACCCCTCCGCCATTCACGTAGACGACGACGCTCTCAGAAAGGCGGTACAGGCGTCCCGCAAGGCGCGCGGCCTGCCTCCGGTCAAGTGGGTTCCGCTGGAGGAGATGGCTCCCGAGGAGAGCGCGGTCATCCGCGCGGTCAACACCATCATCACCGACGCGCTGGAGGCACACGCCAGCGACATCCACATGGACAACAATCACGACGAGATGCTCGTCCGCTACCGCATAGATGGCGTCTTGCACGAGGCGATGCGGTTGCCCAGGGAGGCGGGCCCGCCCCTCGTCTCGCGCCTGAAGCTGATGGGCGATATGGACATTTCGGAGCGCCGCCTCCCTCAGAACGGGCGCATCGGGATCAAGCACAAGAATCTCGACTTCGACGTGCGCGTGACTACCGTACCGTCCATCTTCGGCGAGAGCGCCATCTGCCGCATCCTCGACCAGAGCAGCATCCTCATCGGCCTGGACAAGCTCGGTTTCTCCAGGGCTATGCAGCAAGCGTTCGAGCGCACCCTCTCCCAGCCAACCGGCATGATCGTCGTCACCGGCCCCGCCGGCTCCGGGCGCACCACAACCCTGTACTCCGCCTTGAACCTGCTCAACTCTCCCGAGCTGAAGATAGTTACTATCGAAGACCCCGTCGAGTACCGCCTCCGCGACACCATGCAGGTCCACGTCAACCGCAAGGCTGGGCTGACGATGGCCCTCGCGCTCCGCACATTCATACGCTGCGACCCCGACATCATCTTGGTCGGCGGCCTCCGAGATGTGGAAACGGCCGAAAACTGCCTCCAGGCAGCGATCACCGGGCACCTCGTCCTCACGGCGATGCTGCCGACCGACGCACCTTCGGTCATCACGCGCCTCATCGATATGGGACTCGAACCCTTCCTCGTCAGCGCCTCCCTCACCGCGGTTCTCGCCCAGCGCCTCGTCAGGATGGCGTGCCCACACTGCAAGGCCAAGGACAGGCCCAGTCCCGACCTGCTGAAGCGCCTCCACACCCAGACCGGCCTGGACCTCTCCAAGGCCGACTTCCAAAGGGGAAAAGGCTGTCGCGAGTGCCGCCACAGTGGGTACCGCGGCCGCACCGCGATCTTCGAGCTCCTCGAGGTAGATGAGCGGATTCGCGAGCTGATCGCGACGGGCCG
>DAOVEW010000045.1 GCA_030668755.1 Bacillota bacterium
CCCCCCCCCCCCCCGACGCCGTGCTCCGCGTGTGTTGCGTCAGGGGAGCCCGATAGCACGACGAGTTTGACCTCCGGGTGGGTCTGGCGGAAGCCTGCGATGAGGCCGGCCAGTATCGCTTCGTCGCCGGCGTTGCCGAAACCGTAGTACCCGGACACCAGGACGCGAGGATGTCTGCTCATCGGGCGAGATGCCGTCGGGCGCGGTCGAACAGCGCTCGCCAGACCAGGATGGCGACGACGCCCAGAGCGGCGCCGATCCACAGCCCGTGGCCGGTGCGCAGCAAGCTGACATGGAGAGGGGTGTGGAAGTGGCAGAACGTGTTCAGGAGTGAGACTTGCCCGAGTCCGGCGGCGAGAGCGAGGATCGGCAGCCACCTCTGCCTCCCTCTGAGCGCGAGGGCGACGGCAAGCATGAGCGCTGGGTGGCCCACGAGAAACTCCTTGGTGCGAGGTCTGACGACGAGCAGGGATTCGAGGATGCTGCGGACCTTTAGCTCCATGCCGGAGGGGGTCAGCGGGGGTTGATTGCCGCTGCGCATCAGCGCGAATGCGAGTGCGGCCAGCGCTCCGAGTATGATGAGCGCCTGGAGGACGGTGACGCGCTGCGTGAAGAAGTCGCCCGCGCGCAGGCGCGATCGCTGCCACCATCGCGCGAGGGGCTCAGTCCGCCCCGGGACCTCCGCGACGACCGCAGCGAAGATGAGGAGCAGTGGGACAAGGTAGGAGAGCTTGACCCCGACGAAGCCGCCCACTCCGGCGATGTGCCCCACGCGCGAGTAGAGCCCGACAATCAAGAGCGCGCCGATGGTGGAGGCCGCGGAGGCGACGACGAGGGTGCCGAGCGCGCAGCCAAGAACCTCAGCTGCGCCAGCGCGGCGACCACCGTTGCGCGCTGCCTGGAGCATCCAGATGACGCCAAGTGAGGGGAGGATGGAGGCCGCGGCCAGACCTCCGACCGGGACGACCAGCGCCGGGCGGAGCAGAGCCGTGAGGAGCCCCAGGGCGCCTGTGCCCACGAAGAGCGCCAGTGAGGGCAGGACAGGCATGGGCGCGAACCGTCGCACAAGAAGGAGGAGCGCGGCCGGAAGGCCGAGCGCCGCGATTGCACGCAGCCACGTGGGCGGCCAGCCTTCGGGGGCTGTGAACGGAGCCGGAGGCCCGATGTGGAAGCCTTGGGCGACCAGGGAGTCGGCCAGCCTGCTTACGTAGCGGATGCTGCCGTCCACAGGATCGCGCTGGGCGCGCAGCGGCAGGCGCACGTAGCAGGTGCGGATGTTGCGTTCGCGGACTGCACGCAGGTAGCGAGGCACGGCTACCGCGGGAGTCATGGTCACCATGTCGGACTCGCCGATACTGTGGACGCGAATCAGTCGAGGCGCCAAGCGGCGCGCGAGCCCGCCGTCGCCCATCTGGCCCGCCATCTCTACGAAGCCGTACAGCAGGTCGTGGCGGCGGAACGCGGCGGCGGTTTCGTCGAGGAGCTCGTCGTAGCCGAGCACCTCCTGCTTGTCGAACACGACGAGCCGCGCGCCGACGGCGTTGGCCTCGGCCGCCGCGGCATCTATGGCCAGGGGCGAGACGGCCGGGAAGTTGCGCAATCGAGCGACAATGCGCATGCCGGCCCCACGGGCCGCGCGCATGTTGTCCGGGTGTAGAAGCACAGGGACATCGGCGAGCTGGTCCATGTCGAGGTCGACGCTGAGGATGGGTGGCGGGCCGGCCACCTCAATTGCCGCATGGGGCAAGCGTGCTGTAAGGGCCGCCGCCAGGACGCGACCCAACTCCGGGTCCCGGCTGACGATGTTGGTGTGACCGGCGGTAGACACGACGAATAGGCGACCGCTGTCGGCCAGCTCTCCAACCGTCATCTCGCGCACGGCGAGCGCGCTCGCACCGACGCCGCGCAGCCTCAAAAGGAACTCGGGGAGGGCGACGCCAGCGGCGGCCGCCATGTGCCGCGCGTCGCCGGCGTCGATGGCGATCTCAACGGTGCGGTTGGCTTGCTCGATGCTGGCCCGTCCCACCGCCAGGAACAGGCCGGCAACCAGCGCAACGGCGAGAAAGAACAGGAAGAACTTGTCCGATCGATCCACAGTCGGCCCCCTGCCGCGGGTGAAAGAGACGGGCGCATTTTAGCATGGGGCCGAGATTGCGGCAAACGGGCATGGCGAGGGGGCCGCCGGCCCCGCGGCGAAAGTGGGTGCGGGAGACAGAGCATGTCGCGATTCGTGCTGGGGGTGGACGGCGGGCAGACCTCGACCACGGCGGCGATCTGCGATATGGAAGGCCGTCTCCGCGGCCTGGGCAGAGGAGGCCCGGCGAATCACGTTTGGGCGCCGGGCGGCATCGCGCGGGCGCGGCGGGCGGTGAAGATGAGCGTCGGGCAGGCGGTGCGGGCCGCGAGGCTGAAGGACGTGACGTTCGAGGGAGCATTCGCTGGGATGCCGGGTCCGGAGGACGAGCGGAAGGCGCGGGCCATTGAGGGAGCGGTCGCCGCAAAACGCTTCCGTATGGCGCCCGACAAAGTGAACGCGCTAGCCTCGGTTACGGCCGGCAAGTCCGGAGTAGTTGTGATAGCCGGGACGGGGACTATCACGTATGGGGAGAATGCACGGGGCGAGGCGGCGGACGCGAGTGGATGGGGGTATCTGCTCGGGGACGAGGGGAGCGGGTTCTGGATCGCACGGCACGCGGTCGCCGCCGCCTGCCGGGGATACGACGGGCGGGGGGAGCCGACGCTGCTGAGCTGCAAGCTGATGGCGGCCCTGGAGATCGAAGACCTATGGGAGCTGTACTTCCTGGTGTATTCGGAGAAGCTATCGCGTCCGGATGTTGCCGGTCTGGCGGCGGTTGTGCCGGAAGCGGCGGCGGAGGGTGATGCGGCGGCGCGAGCGGTACTCCGCCGGGCGGGCCGGGAGCTGGGACTGGCGGCAGGCGCTGTGGCGCGAAGACTGAGGATGCACCGCGGTGCAGTGAAGGTCGGTATGGTGGGCGGGGTACTCCGCGGTTCGGCCGAAGTCAGAAGGAGCTTCCGACGGGAGGTGAGGCGACACGCGCCGAATGCGGTTTTCGCGGAGCCGCGGTTCGCGCCGGCGATCGGGTCCGTGTTGCTGGCGCTCAAGCTGGCGGGAGTGCGGCTCACCTCGAAGGTTCTTGCCAACCTCGACGCGGCCTCGGCGCAGGTCGGGGCGAAGTGAGGCGACCGGCGGCGAGGGCAGTCACACAAGGAGCAGATGATGGTTGCTGATGTCGTGCAGAAGATCAAAGGCGGGCTCGTCGTCTCGTGTCAGGCCGAGCAGGGCAGCCCGTTCTTCCATCCGGAGTCGATGGCGCGGTTTGCGAAGGCCGCGGAGATTGGTGGAGCGGTGAGCATTCGCGCGAAGGAGCCGGACATTCGTGCCATCAAGCAGATGTGTGGGCTGCCGGTGATCGGGATCGACAAGGTGTATCTGGAGGGGTTCGAGCTATACATCACTCCGCGGTTCGAGGATGCGGAACGGATCGCGGCGGCGGGCGCTGAGGTGATAGCGCTGGACTGCACGGCGCGGGCGCGGCCGGGCGGCGTCACGATGGAGGAGCTCGTCGGGCGCATCAAGTCAGAGCTGAAGCTGCCCGTGATGGCCGACATCGCGACGCTGCAGGAGGCGATGGCGGCGGAGAAGGCCGGCGCCGACATTGTGGCGACGACCATGAGCGGCTACACCGCTTACAGCCCGAAGCGCGACACGCCCGACTTCGATCTGCTGGAGGCGATCATCCGTGCTGTGGCAGTGCCGGTGATCGCTGAGGGGCACATTCACACGATCGCAGAGGCGCAAGCGTGCTTCGCGCTCGACGCGTGGGCAATCGTGATCGGGACTGCCATCACGCGGCCGGTCGAGCTGACGGAGCGGTTTGCCAGGGGTATCAGCGGGGGATAGACGCGGTGTAGGAGGAGCCAAGAGTGTTCACGGGTCAGGAGTTCCTGTCGCTGCGCAAGGCGTTGGACGAGATTCCGATCATCGACACGCACGAGCACTACGGCGAGGCGTGGGACGGACCGGAGACGGATCTCTACGCGTTGTTTCGCGATTCCTACGTTACCTGGCTGGCCCACGATGAGGAGCTCAAGGATGAGCCGGGGTGCCTGCTGCGGTGGCTGGCGCCGGCGCGCGATAACGCGTACACGGTCTCCCTGGTGCGTGCCCTGCGGGAGCTGTATGGAATCGAGCAGCGAGAGCTAGACCAGCAGATGGTCGGGGGCCTCGCCGAGAAGGTGCGGGCCGCCTACAAGGACAAGGCCTGGGCGATCAGCGTGCTGCGCAGAGCCGGCATCCAGCACTCGATCATTGATCCGCTGCCGGTTCCTGGGTACCTGCACGAGGAGGCGAGCTTTCATCTGGCGCTGAGGTCACACATGCTCGTGCACGGGTACGACCGGGCGGCGCGGGATCACGGAGGAGACAACTCATTCCAGTTCGCGGCGAGATTCGGACACGAGATATCGAGCTTCGATGACTATCTCGCTTATGTAGACTTCTGGGTCCGCCACCACAAAGAGAAGGGCGCGGTGGCAATCAAGTCGGCACTGGCCTATGAGCGCGATATAGATGTGAAGTCGGTCGCCGATAGGGATGCCGAGCGGATCTTCGACAGCGGGACGAAGGACCCGGCCGAGCAGAAGAAGTTCGGGGATTTCGTTCTTGACCTGCTGGCGAAGAAGGCCGCGGAGTATGGGTTGGTGTTCCAGATTCACACCGGGCTGGCGCTCCAGGCGACGTCGCACCCGTGGCGGTTGATGTGGCTGCTGGACAACAACCCCGACACGGTGTTCGATCTGTTCCATGCCGGATATCCGTGGACGCAGGATGTGCTGGCCATGGCGTCGGAGCGGCCGAACCTGATCGTTGACACGTGCTGGCTGCCGATCATCTCGCCGACGGCCGCGGTGCGGTTCTACCAGGAATATGCGGAGATGGCGTTTCGCGCCGATACGCTGCTGTGGGGCGGGGACAACTGGCACGCGGAGGAGACGTACGGGGCGGCGCTCACGTTCAAGGACTGTCTGGCGAAGGCGGTGTCGGAGAAGGTGGAGGGTGGCTACTGGACGAGGCGGGAGGGGCTTCGCTACGCCGAGGGGGTCATGTGGCGCGCAGCGGGGAGGTGGTTTGGGATTGAGACGTGAAGCGGCCCGAGCCGACCCGTATCAGACGGTCTCGGCCGCCTCAGGTCCGGCCAAGTCCGGGGTGGTGACCCTGACGACGAGGATGGTCATGTCGTCGTGGTGGCGGCTGCCCTCGGCATAGTGGAGGGTGTAGCGGAACACGCGGTCTACCATGGCTTCGGCCGAGGGTTCCCGGACGCTGGCGCGAACTTGCTCGATGAGCCCTTCGCGGCCAAGCGGTTCATTGCTGCGATTGGTGCTCTCGGTTATCCCGTCGGTGAACAGCACTATGGTGTCGCCGGTATGCAGCTCGAAGCGATGCTCTTCGTAGGTCGCGTCGGGAACGACCCCGAGCACGAGGCCATGACCACCCAGGTCTATGACTTCCGCCCCGGCGCTGGGCAGGAGGATGCCGGGTTCGATGCCGGCGTTGCCCTGGACGAGCTCTCCCCGGTCGAGATCGATGACCGCGTATGACATGCTGATGAAGGCGTCGGGGTCGAGCTCTTCGGCGGCGGCGCGGTTGATCTCACGGAGAAGGCCGCCGGGGGATTCGTCGCGGCGGGCCGCGAGGCGAAGCGCCCAGGTGAAGCCCGGGAGGTAGCGCAGCGCGATCTCGTATTTGGCACAGACGTCAACGACGCAGATGCCCCAGCGGCGCTGCCCGAGGGGGATAACGCCATAGTAGTCTCCCGATATGCCGTGAGCGGCAGGGCGAAAGCGGAACGCAACATCGAGCCCGGGAGTCTCGGGGAGGCGCTTCGGACGCAGCAGCTCGTCTACGTATTGAGCCGCGCGAATCTGCTGGAGGTGGTGCCGCAGCACGTAGCGGCTGACGGAGAGTTCCTCGCGCTCGCGCTCCTGGGTCTCTGCCGCGACGCTGACGACGCCGGCGGTCACGAGCAGGAAGGTGATCTGGAGGGCCACCGTGCTGACGGAAACGCGGGCGATGCCTTTGGGCAGCGGGGACAGCATGACGGCGGCGACGTAGAGCGCGGATGCAAGCGCTCCGACTGCAAAGGCGGTCCCGACGCGGAACCAGAAGCCCGAGATGATGACGACCGCGAAATAAAGAACGAAGAAGCGGTCCCCGCCGTGCCCGGCGAAAAAGATGGCGAGGGATATCAAGAACGCGTCGACAATGACGATCATAGGGCGCGGGACATGGCGGTTCTGCACGTGCCGTACGAACAGGATGAGGTTGTAGATCGCGGCGACGATGACGGCGGCGATGATCAGATCGCCCTGCACGCCGCGTGCGTAGATGAACTGCGGGGAGAAGACGACGAGCAGAAGGAAGATCGTGCGGAATACCGCTACCGCGATCTCCGTGTCGCGTCGCTCCTGATAGAGCTCTGGCAGGACAGGGGTCTTTGGTGAGGACATCTTCACCCCGATGCGTCTGAGCGGCAGTTCGGCACCTGCTGGGGGAATCCTGCCCGGAGCAATAAAGGGAATGGTAGTGAGAGAGCACACTGCGCGGTCCGAGTGGGAAATCGGGGTTCAGTTGTGGTATAGGCAAGATAGGAGCCGTGGGAGAGGGGGATTGTGCGCTTCTCGACCGGCGGCCTGCCTGGGTCTTCGGCCCGGCGTGTGGGGGGGTATGATGATGCGGCTGTTGGGCGATCGGCGGATACGCCTGATCGTGTTGGGGTTCTTTCTGCTCGGCGCGGCAGCGATGGGAGCTTCGATTGCGGCGCTCGCGCGCGCACCGCAGGACGCCAGTGCCCTCACGGAGCGCCTCGACGAGATCGTTCGGGAGCAAGAGCGCGTCCGCGGCAAGCTCCGCCGCGTCAAGGTTAAGCAGCGCTATGTGACCCGCCAGCTCAACCGGCTGGACGCGCGGCTCGAGCGCGCCGAGGTGCGGCTGCGTCAGGCGAGCCGAAGTGCCGATCGAACGCAGGCGGAGCTGACGCGTGCAACCCGGGAGACGGAGGCCGCGGA
>DAOVEW010000004.1 GCA_030668755.1 Bacillota bacterium
GTCGCCTTCCGGAAGGCGCAGATCCGTGCGAAGACCCAGAGGTGACCTTCATCCTCCGGTATGCGGAGTGACGAACTCGCGCTGAGGTCGACCCCTCCCCTTACTCACCTCCTCCCTTGACGCCGGTTGGTTGGTGTGGGAGGATGGGGGAAAGCTTCGGCGGCAAGGAGGCTGTCTCATAAACCCCAGAACGCCTGGCCTCTCGGTCCTGTTCTGCAAGGCGCGGTCTCTGTGCCCCGCCAGGTGTCATTCTGAGCGACTCGTCCACCGAAGCCTTGGCGGAGGCGGAAGCGAAGAATCTGTTCTAGTCTCGCGAGGCTGTCAGCGCAATTGTGAGACAGCCACCAAGCTCCCGAAACACCGGAACGGAGCGTGTCAGTGACACGAAAGCAAGACTATTTCGAACTGGAGTCCCTTGCCCGGTACTACGACTGGCAGTACGAGGGATTTGTTGAGGACATTCCGTTCTTCGTGGAGCTGGCGAAGACGCACGGGTCACCCGTCATGGAGGTGGGGTGTGGAACCGGCCGCCTGACCATTCCCCTCGCCCGGGAAGGTATCCGCGTCGTGGGCGTGGACCTGTCAAGGCCCATGCTGGCCATGGCGCGCCGCAAGACCGACCACGAAGCCGTGGAGGTGAGGGAGCGAATTGAGCTCGTGCAAGGAGACATGAGGGATTTCAGCCTTGGAAGGGAGTTCCGTTGTGTCTTTGTGCCCCAAGCCGCCGTCTTTCACCTGGAGGGGCGAGAGGCGATGGGTCGCTCATTCACCAACTTCCACAGACACACGGAACCCGACGGATTGTTCCTGCTTGATGTCGTTGCTCCTGACCGCCTGAAGAACCAGGAGGTCGGCCGGGAAGTCATGGCACGAGAGCGCGTGGATCCTGATACCGGCCTGAGAAACAGAGAGTTCAACGAGAAGCTGTACATCGATCCGGAGAGGCAAGTCGTCTGCTGTAAGCACAGCTTTGTCATCGGAGAGGGAGACTGCGAACGAAGGATTGAGTTCCAGCAAGAGTATCGCTGGCTCGAAGAGGAAGAGGCGATTGCGCTCCTCCGCGAAGCAGGATTCCAGGACGTGCAGGTCTTTGGGGACTATGAGAGATCTCCTTTCAAAGAAGATTCTCCGAGATTGATCCTGCTGGCGAGGAAAGACGAGGGGAACGAGTGAGACCGGCCTCCGCGTGCGAGGCCCGCATATAGGACGGGGCTCCACTCATCCCCGCCGGGCGGCGGCGCCGCCGGTCCTTGTCGGGCGTGAGTGAAACCGTTGCGCTGGGAGCATATCGCTCCTTCCGACCCCACATGCCGTCGGTGCACGCATGCTGACGCAGCCCTCTGGGGCGGTGGTTCCGAGGCCCGTCGAGGAACCGGTGCCGGTCCGGGAGGGCGCGCGCAACAGCACCCTTGCCAGTCTCGCTGGGACGATGCGACACCGAGGGATAAGCGAGCAGGCCATCAACTCGGCGCTGCTGGCAGAGAATCAGCTCCGGTGCGATCCACCGCTGTCCGCAGACGAGGTGGGACGTATCGCACGGAGCGTCGCTCGGTACCAGCCGGCGACTTCGCCAGCGCGCCCCGCGGACTCCGAGGAAGACGCCGGGGGTGATACCGCTGTCGCAGTGCCGTGGCCAGAGCCACCTGCTCCGGCGGCCTTCCACGGCATTGCCGGAGAACTTGTAGCCCTCGTCGACCCACACACGGAGGCCGATCCTGCAGCCGTGCTTCTTTCGTTTTTCGTAGCCTTCGGGAATGCGGTAGGCCGCGGTCCTCACTTCGAAGTCGAGGCCGCGCGGCATTACACCAACCTCAATGCGGTGTTGGTCGGGCAGACAGCTCGGGGCCGCAAGGGATCATCCTGGGCGCAGGTGCGGCGTCCACTCGAGACGGTCGATCCCCGCTGGGCCTTGGATCGAGTCCAGTTTGGCCTCTCATCAGGCGAGGGACTAATCTGGGCGGTGAGGGACCCGATCGAGAAGCAAGAGCCTGTGCGCGAGAGGGGTCGTGTCGTCGACTACCAGACCGTGGTCGAGGACCCCGGGGTTACCGACAAGCGTCTCCTCATTGTCGAGCAGGAGTTCGCGTCCACGCTCAGAGTCATGGGACGGGATGGCAATACCCTGTCGCCCACTATCCGCCAGGCGTGGGATACCGGAGACCTGCGCATTCTCACCAAGAACAGCCCAGCCAAGGCCACCGGGGCACATATCTCGATCATCGGCCATATCACCCGCGACGAAGTCCTTCGGTATCTGGACAGCACCGAGGCTGGCAATGGCTTCGCCAACCGGTTCCTCTGGGCCTGCGTGCGGCGGTCCAAGCTTCTGCCAGAAGGTGGACGCATCCGGGAGGTGGACTTTGCACCGTTCGTGCGGGCCCTGAAGGACACAGTTGAGTTCGCTCGCGGCGTCGGCGAGATGAAGCGTGATGGCGAAACCCGCGACCTCTGGCACGAGGTGTACCCGACCCTGTCGCAGGAAGTGCCTGGACTGCTGGGTGCAGTCACCGCTCGCGCCGAGGCTCAGACAATGCGACTGGCCTGCATCTACGCCCTCCTGGATCAGTCAGCCATGGTGCGACGCGAACACCTAGAGGCCGCACTGGCAGTTTGGGAGTACTGCGACGCCTCGGCGCGGTTCATCTTCGGTGACGCGCTGGGCGACCCGGTGGCCGACGAGATTCTCCGTGTGCTGCGTCAGACGGAGGATGGCCTCACTCGTACCGAGATCAGCAAACACTTCGGGCGCAACCGAGCGGCGTCGGACATCTCCCGGGCGCTGGCGCGCCTGCTGGAGGCGGGCCTCGCCGTGTGCGTGCCCGATGCCCCCGCTGGGGGGCGGCCGGCCGAGCGATGGTTCGCAGTGACGCCGGGACGCCGGGCAGACTCCCAGAGTACGAAAGAAACGAATGAAACGAAATAACCCCAGGCACGAGCACCTTCTTTCGTCTAATTCGTTTCTTTCGTCTTATTCGTACCGACCGAGACCGGTTCGACCATTCGCAAGAGGCGAGAGTGGCGCTGACTGGCAAGGAGAGCGCGTGACAGCAGAAACGGACTCGCAGAAGTAGCAGCCGAACCTGAGGGTACTACCTGGCCTGCAGCGGGTGAAGAACCTCAATGCGCTGTTCGGCGTCCAGTACGAGTGGAACGGCGCCTGCGAGTGCGGAGCGAACGACTGGCAGACCGACCCTTGGGATAGTGGATTCGTGGTGAGCTGTCGACGCTGCGGGTGGTGGTGCTGCTACCACGAGATCGGGGCCGTTGCCCACAACTCGAAGGGAGAGTGGGCGCCATACCCACACAACCGACGGCCAGTGCCTCCCGCGGGGTGCCCATCCCTCACAGAATCCAAAACAAGGGGACCCCAGGGGGTCCGGGATGCGAGAACTGCACCGCCGCGACCGGTTACCCCCGGGAGGCCAAAATGAGCGGCCCGGGTGGCATTCGGTGGGTATTGAGGGTCTGTGCCACGCTGCCAGGGTCACTGCGGCGTGTTGCTGCTTGCTATCCAATCAGGTGCTGTACTGACACATCACGAGATTCGCCACAGCGCCTCTGTACGTGTCCTGGCGGCGTTGTGGGCGACCCGCGCGGTCCAGCACTTGCTCATGAATGCGCGCATTGCCGCCGAGACCGAGTCGGGGCGGTGATGGCGAATCGTACAATAGCCAGTGCTCGCGGGCGCGCGCGTCACGGGGTGGGTTCGGTACTTGTTGAGAAACGCGATGGTTGCCGCCGGGACTGATTCGGGGCGGTGATGGCGAATCGTACAATGCCAGTGCTCGCGGGCCGCGTTCGTGAGATGCTGATAGAAGCCGACATTGAGGCGTTCGCGCAAGGAGGAGAACATGGCCTATGGCACCGGGCAACGCTTGCTCAAGGAGATACGCGAGCAACTGGAGCGGGAGCGGGCGGAGCAACAGCGAAGGGACCGCTGGCGAGAGGAGAACGAACGCATCCGGGGACGGCACGTCACACCCAAGTCTGAGCGCCCCAAGTGCGGCGCCAGGTGCCGTGACGGACACCAATGCCAGGCTCCAGTGGTCTGGGACGCGGAGTGGGATGAGCCGTGGAACGGCCGGTGTCGCATGCATGGTGGACTTTCCACGGGACCGACGACGGAGGACGGCAAGAGACGAGCGCTGGAGGCGGCGAGGCGCGGAGGACGGAGGAGCGTGGAGAAGAGGCGGGAGGACGGTGGGACCGCTGCAGTGCCACGCCTGCCGCGAGAACCCTATGGGTGGCCATTGCCTTCTGAGGAAAGAGCAGAGCTGTTCCGTCTCCTGCGCAGTTGACATTATAACATTATAGTGCTATGATTCAGGCAGGGAGGAAGGTGTCATGGTCCGGATGAGCTTACGGGTGCCTGATGAGCTTCATGAGAAGCTCCGCTGGCTTGCGTACACGGAACGACGGAGCCAACACGCCATTGTGTTGGAGATACTGGAGAAGGCGCTGGCGAAGGTGCATCTGCCGAAGGAGGCGCAGGGATGAGCGATCTCCATCCGCTACTGTCAAAGCTGATCGGAGAAGTGTACGAGGGGGCCGCGCCAGGTATTGCTCCAGGTGCCCTTGCTTACGTCCGGGTGTCGACCGACATGCAGGAAGACCGCGGGCTATCGATTCCCGCCCAACTCAAGGCCATCGAAGCATATGCTTCTGAGCGAGGCATCCAGATACTGGAGACCTTCACGGAGGCGGCGTCGAGCTTCCAGGATGAGTCGAAGCGGGTCGAATTCAGGCGTATGCTTGGGATGGCGAAGTCAGATGCCCGCGTGACCGTGATACTCGTCCACGAGTCGAGCCGCTTCTGCCGTGACCCATGGCGGACGCCTCAGATCATCGGAGAGCTTCAGAACGATGGTGTTCGCGTCGTATCTGTGACCGAGCCGGAGTACGATGTGAACACCGTAATGGGCATGTGGATGCAGAAGGTCACAGAGGCGAAGAACGCCTCCTACTCGATGGAGGTGGCGTTCCACACGCGCAAGGGAATGCGACAGAACGCCAGTGTCCGCGATCCCGAAACCGGCTGGTGCTACAAGAATGGCGGCAAGCCGCCGTGGGGCTACCGGACCGTTCGGATCGAACGTACTGACGTCCGGGGTCGCCCGCGCTACAAGGCAGTCTGGGAACTGGACACGACCGAGGTCGCCGGTCGGCCGGTGTGGGAGTGGACGAGGGAAGTGCTGATCCAGGCGGCTGAGGGGGCCTCGTTGGATACGTTGCGGGACCTGCTGAATGAAGCGGGAGTCACCACAGCGAGAGGAGGCTACTGGAGCACAAGTACGATTCACTCGCTCCTCGAACCTCACATGCTGCTGCAGTATGCGGGATACGGCACGTGGAACGTGCGCAAGAAGCGACGCCAGAGGTGGAACCGCCCCGAGGACTGGGAGGTCGTGCCGAAGGCCCATCCTCCGATCATCACGGAGGAGGAATCGAGGACGCTACTCCGAGTCCGAGACCAAGCTCGGCAGCGACACGCTAACCCCTCCACTCGTATGTCCGGCGTCCGCTCGTCCGGCAGCAGATTCGTCCTTTCGGGCGGTCCCTTCCGGTGCGCGCGGTGCGGGTCAAATATGGTAGGTCACACGAACCGGGGTCGTGACGGCTACATCTGTGGCGCAGCCAAGTACCGGCGCGGCCTGGGTTGTGGGTCCAGCGTGTTCGTCGAGAAGCACCTGGTTGAGGACGCTCTATGGGACACGATCAGAGTGCTTGCGGCGACGGCAGACGGCGAGGGGCGCGAGGAGCTGGTCTCAGACGTGAACGAGGAGCTCCAGGGGCAGTGGGAGGAGGGAGGAGGCAGTAGCGCTGCCGCGGCGCGAAGCCGTCTTGAGAAGATAGACGCGAAGATCGGCAACCTCCGGACGGCGCTCGAAGAGGGGGTCCGCGACGTTGCCTGGGTCAACGGACGCCTTCAAGCGCTGGCGTCGGAGAGGGCAGGGATATTGGCAGAGCGCGGTGGTCGAGTGGGGCCGACTGAGCCGCCGACCGTGGACGGTGAAGCGCTGGTCACATATCTGTCTGACGTGAGCCGCGCTCTTCCCCACGCAACCAATCAGGAGAAGCGGTCGGTGGCCGCATACCTGGTCGACGGGATGACGCTCGACCCCGACGCACGTCAGATCGAGATCAGGGTAAAGCTGCCGGCTAATGCATTACAACGTGTGGAGGCGGCGGCCGGAGTCGAACCGGCGAATAAAGGTTTTGCAGACCTCTGCCTTACCACTTGGCTACGCCGCCACAAACAGAGAGTGGAGCGGAAAACGGGAATCGAACCCGCGACCCACAGCTTGGGAAGCTGTTGCTCTACCAACTGAGCTATTTCCGCTCCGACGCTTCCTGACGCTTCCTCCAATAGTCTATCACCCAGCCTTGGCCTGTCAAGAGACACGCCGCGGCGGGTGTGACCGCAAACCCTTGGTCTCATGCCGAGGCTCTCCAATCCTCCGCAGGAGCGACAGTCTTGTCGCGACGCCTCTGTCTCCCATAATCGGGACAGGAATGTCCCTCCTACGAGCGGGAATTGCCTTCGGCAACCAAGAGAAAACGGTCACGCCCTTCGATGGGGCGTGCAGGGGAAGTGGCGGTCGTGCGTCGTATGTGAGTCGGGGAATCGTCCATGTGAGTGCAGCGCTATGACCGAAGATCGGCCGAAGCTCAGGCTATTGGATGTCGTTCCGGTTCAGACTCAGGGCGGGCAGCAATTCCTGCTGCGCGATCCGCAGCGCCTGTCCCCACAGGAGCTGGTGGTGCCTCCCGACATCGCTTTCCTGCTGAGCCAGTTCGACGGCAGTCACACCATCCGCGAGGCGCAGGTGAGCTATGTACAGCGATTTGGGTCGCTGATCACAACCGACCAGATCAAGGACTGGCTCCGACAGCTCGAAGATGCACTGCTCTTGGACACCGAGCGCTTCCGGGAGTTCGGGAGGCGGCTCCAGGCGGAGTTCCGGAGCCGGCCGACGCGCGCTGCGGCGCACGCGGGCCAGTCGTACGAGGAGGGGGCGGCGGCGTTCATCAGCACGTGGCAGCCGCGCCTCGACGCTGCGGCTCCGCCGGACGCCTTCGCGCTGGACGAGGAGCGGCCGGCGCTCATCGCCCCCCACTATGACATGACGGCCGCGGCGGAGTCGTACGCGGCTGCCTATGCGCTGCTCGCCCAAGGGCCGCAGGCCGACGCGGCCGTGGTTCTGGGGATCGAGCATACCGGCGGCAGTGCTCCGTTCACCCTCACGCGCAAGCCCTTCGAAACGCCCTTCGGGGCACTGGAGACGGACGCGGAGATCATTGACCAGCTCGCGGAGGCGGCCGAGTTCGATGTGTTCGCCGACGAGTTCCTGCATCGGGACGAGCACTCGGTGGAGTTCCAGGCGGTGCTGCTGCACTTCCTATACTGCGAGCGGGAGGAGCAGCCGAAGATCGTGCCCATTCTCTGCGGAGGCTATCAGCGCCAGGACGGCGAGCTCGCGGACCCGGGGAGCATCGGCCCCGTGAGCGAGTTCCTGGAGGCGCTGCGGGCTATCATCGCGGAGGACTCGCGCCGCGTGGCGGTCATCGCCTCTGCAGACCTCAGCCACATCGGGGCGCGCTTTGGCCAGCCGCCTCCCCTCACTCAGACCCACCTCGACCTGGCGCGGCGACACGACATGGCCCTGCTGGAGCAGGTGAAAAGGGGCGACCCGGAAGGCCTCTATCAGGTCTTCGCCCAGGACGAAAACCGGTACAACGTCTGCGGCGTCCCGGCCATCTATGCGCTGCTGCGCGCGCTGCCGATAAGGGAAGGCCGGCTGCTCTCGTACAAGCAGGCGACCGAGCCTCAGACGCAGTCGTGCGTGAGCTTCGGGAGTGTGGGAGTGCGCTAAGCACTGCGGGAAGCGCCCTCCCTGTTCGACAGGAGCTTGCATGCCGCCCGGCGGGCCCGGACTCACCTTCTCTTGCCCGCACGCCAGCGCCCGAAGGGGATGCGGCCATCCGCCTGTGAGGCCCCATGACCCGCCACATAGAGCAGCACTCACCTCCGCGGGAGCATGGCCCGCTGCCCGGGCAGACCAAGCGCCATCTGCTCCGGCGCGAGGAGCAAGGGAGCGGCGGCCGCCGCTCTCCGAAAGATCGGCACGCTCGACCTCTGTCGCTTACTGCTCTAACTCGATCAGCTCGAGGCTGTAGGCAAGTCCCGTGGGATTGTAATAGTCGCGGCCGCTGCCCGGGGTGTTGCGCAGCGTCACGCGCAGCTCGTTCTCGCCCGGCCGCAATTGCTCTGGGTCGATGACCAGGTCCACCCACCGCTGGTACTGGTTGCAGTGCCCCACCCATTTCTCGTTCACCCGCACCAGCGCGTAGTCGTCGGCCGAAATACGCATGTAGCCAACCAGGTTCTCTGTGGGTCGGTTCACCGTGAAGATGCGGCGGAACTCGACCGTCGCGCCGAGCTTCTCGGACGTGGCGTCGGGCCTGCCGGCACGCCAGATCCACGAGCTGCCCGAGGGGCCGGGGCACCAGGCCCGGTTTGGGTCATAGGTTACCACCGCGGGGACCCAGGCACGGGCATCCACATCGAACGTCTCGTCTTCGATCCCACTCAGGATCGTCTGGACTACCTCCCCGGGAGGTTTGGGCAGGCAGAGCTCCTTGCCCTCCGGCAGCAGCAACCCGACGTAGCGTTGCCCATCGGGACCGTAGACGCGGAACGGCTCCGAGCGCCAGGTAACCGTTGGCTCTGTGATGTGGCCCTGGTAGGCGACGACTCTGTAGTATGCGCCAGGGATGAGGCCGTCGAATTCGAACTGGCCTTGCTCGTCCGTCTTGGTGGTTCTGTCAGACTCGCCGAGCCACTCCCACGTCGTGAGCTGGACCAGCGCGCCGCCGGCAGGCTCTCCCCTGCCATCGAATACGTGGCCCCATGCCCTCCTGGGCGGATAGAGCCGGAGCGGGAGATACTGGTCGTCCTCCGGGACGACGAACACGGGCTCGAAGGCTCTGTCTTGGCCCTCCGCGCTGGTGATGAGGAAGACCGCCGGCTCACCCGGTTTGAAGCCCTCGACTCTCACGCGGCCGTCTCCATCCGTGAGCCGCTGCGGCATCTCCTCATCCGCATGTCGGACCCGCACGACTGCACCGGCCGCCGGCTTGGCGTCGCGAGTAAGGACGCGAATCTGGTAGGCCGTGGTGTCCCGGGCATCTTCTCCCCTGGCCACGGACCCGAGGAGGAGCCCGCAGGCGATGAGCGCGAGCGTCAGCGTAGGCAACAGGCTCCCCACCGCCGCGCGCGGGACTCGGATTCTCGAAGTCGCAGATATTCGCCGCATATTCACCCCGCGATTCAGCGATCGCTCCATCTGGTGGTTCTCCCCTGGAGCTTCGCCATTTACATACCTTACTGCGCCTTCGGCCCGCGAATCCCTGCTGCCGGGAGGCGTCTTTGGCAGAACCTGCTCCGCGGCGCCGAGCGCCCCGACACGGCGAGGAAAGGGGTCCATGTGGGAACGCCGAAACGCGCTGTTGGAGGCGAGGCGGGGGTGCAGGGGGAGCCAGTCGTCGGTGCTCGGCTATCTCGCCGCGCCGATTCGATACGGAGCATGTGGAGGAAGAGCTGATGCCCAAGTCCGTTGAGCTACACGCAGAGCAGTTGGGGGCCCGGATAGCACGCTTCGTCGAGGAGGCCCAGAGCACATACCCGGACGAGAGGCCGCCGAAGGGACTGGAGTTTGGCCGCCTGCGGGTGTTCTGCTCGCGCGACGCCGATCAGATCGCAGAGGCCGGGGGAACATTCTCGATCATCCACGCCTTCGCCTTCGGGCGGGGCGAGCCATTCCGAATGGAGCGAACGGAGTTCAACGAGAAGCTGAAAGGGCTGCAAGACTTCACGCGCCGCGCGGGTGAGCGGGGGATCGTGGTGCTATCGTATGTGAGCCAGAACCCGTCAACGTCCCGCGAGGCGGACCCGAGCGGCTGGATCATGGCCGACGTGTGGGCCGACGAGTCGTGGTGGAATCGTTACGCGGACCTCTACGGGCCCCGGCCCGAGCAGCCGCCGGCGGAGTGGCTTCAGATCAGGGCCGACGGTGTGTACGGCGGCCATGTGTGGATCCCGCCGGATGCGACAGACCAGCGGCACTATGAGGTGCGCGGGTGTCCGCACAGCCCGGGCCTCAGGCAGTACATGGCCGGGATCATCAACATCTTGGTCGCGGCCGGGATCGGCGGCATCTACCTCGATCACTCCGAGCTCATGGGCGCATTCTCGAATGACTCGGTGCGCTGCTTCCGGGATTTTCTGGCGGCCCGCTATCGGGGGGATGAGCTGCGCGCGCGGTTTGGTGTGTCGGATGTGAGCGAGGCGATGCCCGCGGCGCAGCCGGGCGATCCGCTAGAACCAGAGACCGTGCTCTTCCAGGCGGCGAGCGAGGCTGAGTTCCATCGCTACTTGCGCGATCACGCGTGCAAGACGAACCCCGACTTCATCATCGCCGGCAATCTCTGGGGTGGGTTTGGCTTCCAGAGCGCCGCTCTCAACGGCAGCGACATCCAGCTCGCAGGGGTGGTGGACACCTTTCTCTACAGCGAGCTGGCCACCGGCACCGAGAGCCCCGAGCGCGGCCAGCGCAATCTCCCCGGACCCCGGGGCGGCGTGCGCACCTCGATGGCGCCGCTCGTGCGCGTCCTCCCCGCATCGAGTCGAACGGGCGCTTCGACGAGCTACACGTATTATCCGCAGGCGCCGAACCCGATACCCACCGAGGAGGCACTCTTCAACATCCAACGGCTGGCGATGGCCGAGGCCTTCGCGAACCACACGGCGTTCCGGCGCGTGGAGTCCCATCATGTGGAGCCCGTGCGGCGGGCGGCGAAGACTGTGTACGACTTGCTGCGGAGCATCGAACCCGAGCTGCTCGGCGCGGAGATGGCGAGCAATGTCGCGGTGGTCGCCTCCCTCGAGCCGTGCTACTACGGGCGCTACAGCTACCATCGCGAGGTCTCTCGCGCGCTGTCCGACGCGGGCATAGCGCACGAGATGCTGGCCCCGCGAAGCATCTACCCCGAGAAGCTGTCTCGCCATCGCGCGGTGGTGCTCCCGAACACCGCGGTGCTGGGCGACGCGGCATTTCAAGCCTTGCTCGACTTCCAGAAAGATGTGGGAACCGTAATCGCGTTTGGCGAGGTCGGGACGCTCGATCGCCGCGGGGGGCCCGGACCAGCGACGCGCGGCGGGGCTCCGGAGTTCGCTGCCATCCCGCTCGACTTCGAGGGGCTGGCCCAGGATGCCGGCACTATCGGCCACGACCCGGACCGCGTGTACCACGCTGCCTGGGCGCGAGGCGAGTGGCCCGACGCGCTGCGGCCGACGATGGAGCAGGTGGTAGCAGCGGTGGAGAAGGCCGTGGGCGACGAGGTGACCGCGCGGCGGCACATGCCTCCGGCGGTGGAGATCAGCGTGATGCGGCGGCCGGGCGCCGACGACCTAATCGTGCACGCGGTGAACTACGGCGTGGACTTGGACGGCAGCGTGACCCCGGCCGAGAAAGTCCGCATCTCCGTCCGACTGGGCTCCGGGAAGCATCCAGCTTGCGTCGAGTGGCACGCGCTGGACGGCGTCAGCGAGGCGCTCCATGTGAAGCAGGCCGACGGCCGCGCTGAGTTCGTCGTTCCGAAGCTGGAGATCTACGGGATCGCTCTCGTAAAGTGCTAGCCGCGCGTCAGGGTATGCCCATACGGCGGCGGTAGGCCCGCGGAGAGAGGCCGGTGGCGCGGGAGAAGGCGTGGCTAAAGTAGGCGGGGTCGCTGTAGCCGAGCGAGTGTGCGATCTCGCCGATCGCCAGGTCGGTTGTCTCGAGAAGGTGTTTTCCGGCCGTCATACGCAGGTTGCGTATGTGGTCAGAGAGGGAATGCCCGAGGTGGGTGGAGATGAGGCGGCTGAGGTGGCTGGGGCTGTAGCCCACTGCGCTGGCGACGTCGGCGAGGCGAAGCGGCCGACGGAAGTTGGCGTCGCAGTGCCGGAGTGCGGCCTGGATAACCCGCCAGGTGCGCGCGTCGGCCGAGATAGTGGGCGACTCGCTGGCCCTGAGGCGCAGGCTGGCGCCCCTGCGCAGTCTTCGAATGAGGATTGAGGTGAGGTAGACGAGCAGCGCGCGGGCCGAGCTGAGCCAGTTCCACTCCTGCTGCTCCAGCTCGTGCGTGATCGCCCTGACGATGCTTTCGAGCCCGGTTCTGCCGCCGGCCTCGAGCGCCGGGCCGGAGCGCCACGTCCTGGGGGGAACGTAGCGGGTCCGGTAGAGCCGCGCCATTGTGTCGTGGATGTGACACCAGAACCCGACGTACTGCGCGGGCGGGTCGCCGGGAGACTCGTCGTGTTCAACGCCGGGTTCGATGAGGAGCACCTTGCCAGGGGTGAGATCGAAGACCTTGGTTGCGGTGGCGACCCGCGCGCTGCCTTCGACAATGACGGCGAACTCATAGGAATCGTGGACATCCCGGCGGCGGAACGGGGTGGACACCCTGGTGGGATGCCCTTGGCGTCCGGCGGCGGCGTGGAGCATGTCGTGCGCTGGCCGCTCCTCGGCGAGCGTCAGCAGCATGCGCTCATACAGCTCTTCCGGCCTGATCGTCGTTCCGGCGCTACCGCTCATCGCAACCTGCTGCCACCATCCAATACCCATAGTAGCTTCTGCGGGACCTGTTTCTTTCCCTACCTCCTGCGGCCTGTGCCAGCCACGCGGCAGCGGGCGATCCGGTGAGATGCCCTCGATGAGGCCCAAGCGCAGAACAAGCCCGGCCCGCATCCGCGGG
>DAOVEW010000229.1 GCA_030668755.1 Bacillota bacterium
ATGGGCTGTCCGACGCGGCGTGGGCGTACACACGTCTGCGAGAACTGCTCGCCGAGCGGGATGAGCTGCTGGCAATGCCGACAATCCCGGAGAAGCCCCCCCCAGGTGGACTTCGAGGCAGCTCGCACCTACCGGCGCCAGGCGGACAAGCTCCTCAGCCATGGCGGGCCGACCGAGAGGAAGGGCCTGGTCAGGACCTGGGTGCACGAAGCGGAACTGGCTCCGGAACAGCTTCAGGTCGTGGTGACCTACCGCATTCCGGAGCCAGTTATGAATGGCGTGGTAGCGGGGGCAGGATTCGAACCTGCGACCTCCGGGTTATGAGCCCGACGAGCTACCTGACTGCTCTACCCCGCGTCGCTAGCTGTATTATAGCACACGAGCTGCCCGTTGTAAACTCCACCTTCGATACATCAGAGCTAAACGCATGCGGGGCTTCAAGCGAGCCGACACCGTGCTGCCGATTCTCTTCCTGTTGGCCTCCCTCGGAGGAGTGCTGGCCGGTGTGCCCTTTCAATCGCTGATCGGGTCACCCAGCGCCAAAGCGCCCAACCTGACCCCTGCACGGAGTTACCAGTTACCACGCCGCAGTGGGGGGGGGCCACTAGCCGCGCGCGCCGGGGTGGTATAATGCCGCACTGAGCCGCCAAGGAGGTGCACGCGCCGTGAGTTTTAGATCGCGAGGGGCGGATGTAGCGCAGAAGACGCGCACGCGGAGCAATCGGTGAAGCGATCTGGGGCGAGAGACGAGCCCGAAACGCGCCCACCGCTGCCGGAGGTCGGCAGCATCCTGGTGTTCGCGTGCAATCTGCTGGGTGACAGCGTATGTCGGCTGCCGGCCATCGCGGCGGCGAAGCGGACGTATCCTGAGAGCCGCGTCGCGGTGGTGGCCGATCCCGCGAGCCGGGCGGTCTTTGAGGGGCAGGCGTTTGTCGCCGAGGTCAGGGCCTTCGCACGGACGGGAACGGCTGTTGCTCAGGCTAGAGCTTGGTGGCGACTGATCGCCTGGGCGCGGCGGCAGCGGCCGGACCTCGTGCTCGATCTCTATGGGAGCAAGCGGACGGCGGTGGCCACAAAGCTCGTTGGAGCTCGCTGGCGAGCTGGCCTGCATCGCGGGTGGGCGGCGCGATGGTACAACCTGCCGGCTCCATCGAGGGGCCCCGTTGGGTCTGAGGGGCACATGATCCAGATGGTGAACCAGTGCGTCGCCCCGGCCGGCATCTCGGCGGAGTTCGTCTACGTGCCGCTGGCGATTTCGGAGGCTGATCGGACGGCGGCCGACGGGCTCATCGCCGAGCGCGTCCACACCGGTTCGGCATCCATCATCGTGTTGAACCCTGGAGCTCGCGTAGAGGCGAAGCGCTGGGCCCCCGAGCGGTTTGGCAGGCTGGCGCGTCGAGTGGCGGATGCGGTGGGGGCGCGGCCGCTCGTGATACGGAGCCCGGACGAGGAGGGCTTGGCGGACAGAGTCGTGCAGGCGTCGGGAGAGGCGGCGGTCGCGCTGCCGGTGCTGTCGCTGAAGAAACTCGCTGCGGTGCTTGCGCGGGCGAGCGTGCTGGTCAGTGGCGACACGGGGGTGCTGCACGTCGGAACGGCGATGGGGGTGCCGGCGGTGATCCTGGCGGGCCCGAACCATCCCTCGCTGGTCGCATACCCGCGGCTGCCCCAGGTGGCGCTGTACCATCGCGATGCATGCGAGGAGTGGCAGGGCGGGCCGGTGTGCGCCCATCACAACACGTGCCGAACGCGGCGCTGTATCGACGCGATCACCGTGGCGGAGGCCGCGGCCGCGGTGATGGAACTGGTTCGGCTAGGGCAAGCCCAGTAGTGCCCCGCCGTGGGGGGGCTACTCGGCGGGTGGGGTGGTGAGCAGCACCTGCTCGATGGTCTCCCGCGCGCTGTGCGATCTGGCACCGAGATAGCTGGCTGCGATCTCGGCTGCCTCCTGTGTGTTGAGGGGCCCCGACCATCGAGCGAACTGGGCCATCTGGTGGACGAGCCGGCGTCTGGTGAGTCGGCGGAGCGGGTGGAACTGGTCGAGATCGGTAAGCCAGTACTCCAGCCCCTCGGGCGTCTCCCGTGTGAGCACATTGGTCACGAGGTCGCGCAGGTAGATGCCGCGGTCGTTCCAGCGCCGCACGTGGCCGGCGAACTCCCGGAGCAGTCGCAGACGTACGATGCCGGTTGCGGCGGCGCGCAGGCGCTCGTGATAGGGGATCGCACCATCGAGCCACTCAGTGATCACGTACTCGATCCGGGTTTCGCCCTTCGTCTCCGCAAGCGCAGTGCCGACTGCTCGCGGTGTGAGCACACCCAGACGGGGCAGCAAGTGGGCTGCGCGCCAGGCGCGGTCAGCGCGGGAGCAGCCGAGGCTGCGTTCGACGTCATGCAGCAAGTGGCGCCGCGCGAACTGCTTCACGAAGAAGCGTTCGTCGGCATCTGCGAGTGCGACGGCGGCCGAGCGGAAGTTGATCTCTTCGACGCGGTCGCCGGCCGCTGCGGCTCCTCCGCGGTAGAACTCTACCACGCGGCGGACGAGATCGGTCGTGTAACCGGCCGCGGCACGGACGCGACACCCGGGATAGGCCCGTCGCATGGACGGCGCGCCGATGCCCAGGTAGAACGAAGTGCTCAACCGGAGCTGGGCCCAGATGCGGCGCGCGGTCGAGGGAGGACCGGGCAAACCTGCAGCGTTCCGCTCGGCCACCGTCTGCTCCTATCTCTGCCGCCGGGTGCGACGGCGGCGCGGCCAGGGCTGGGGGACGAGCACTTCTGCGTCGTACTCGGGAACAAAGGCGGTGGCAATCTCGCCGCTCGCCAGCAGGTCCCTCACGAGGTCCTTCACCTGCAAACGCTCCCAGCCGAAGAGCCATTGGATGTCGGCTTCTGTTGTGGCGACGGCGTTGGCGACAAACCGCTTTGCTATGTGCGACCGAGCATCCTCCGGGGAGAGGCGAGAGGCCGCGGCGCGCAGGCGCGCGGGCACGTATCGCTCGACCAAGTCCCATCGGTGGTGGCTCCACCCATCGGTGTCCCCTCCGGCGGCGGTGATGAGGAACCGCCGTTGGAGGTCCACGAGCGAGCCCTTCACGCGCCGGGTGTTTTCCTTGCTGCGGGGCCCGAAGGCGAGGCGTATTTCGGTCGTCATGAGGGGGCCGCGCTCGGCCAAGAGTTCGAGGATATGGTTCTCCTCGCGGCTCAGAGAACCCTCACGATACTGGCGGGAATAGGGCCGGGGGTCGGCGTATGCGGCGCAGAAGGCGGGGAACCACTCCCACGCGATGAAGGTGCCGCGGCGCCGGAGCACTTTCGCGTAGTAGCACACCTTGCGCTCCGGGAGGGTCTGCTTCCAGTCCCACCAAGACCAAGGGTCTCGGGTCGCGGTGTGTATGGACGGGAGCTCCGCGCCGGCGATCGGCATAAGGAGTACGAACCCCAGCTCGGAGATGAGGCGGAGGGCTCCACGTTCGCCCGCAATCTGACGCGAGAGATGGGTGCGCCAGAGGTGGGAGCGAATCTGCGTGATCTGTTTCAATGGGATGCGCTGACCGGTCATTTTCCCACGGGGCACTTCCGCGGCTTCGGTGTGCGCTCCTGCCCGCGGCGAGCTGCAAGTGCGGCGGCAGGACCCCGGTTCGCGGCGGCGAAGCTGAGCTGGGATGAGGCACGGCGAGGGCGCGGCCGCACGGTACTGAACGGACGCCCCCTAGTGGGACGTGATGCCCGGCCGGGTGCTTCCGGATTTGTTTGGCCTATGAGCGGGCAGTCCGAGGCAGATTCCCACAATCGGCGGGCGGAGTCGTTGTGGGAGCAGGGGCGTGAAGAAGAGGCCCTCGAGGCCTGGCAG
>DAOVEW010000361.1 GCA_030668755.1 Bacillota bacterium
TCTCTCGCCAAGATCTCGATCCAGGGCCAGGACCTGCTCCTCCGAGTGGGCGAGTGGAGCGACTGGGTTCCAGTGAAGTTCGCGATGGTGCCGGGCCTCAAGACCGTGAGCGGGATCCTTCGCTTCTACCTGAAACAGGCCGGCCCGCACTTCGGGCTCTACGCCAGCCCCATCAACTTCGACCCGATGGACGCCGCTTTGCCCATCGCCGCGCCGCCCGGCTTCGCCCGCGACATGGCCGAGCGGTTCGGCCGCTTCCACACCCTCGGGTTCCCTCAAGACACGAACGCGCTGGACGCGGAGATCCTCGACGAAGGCGAGTACCTCCACCAGTCCGGCATGATCGTGGATGAAGCCCGTCGCATCTATCATTCCGCGCTCAACCAGTTCCAGCGCGGCCTCCTTTTCTACTACTTCTCCACCAGCGATCGCACCCAGCATATGTTCTGGCGCACCATGGACCCGCGGCACCCCGCGCACGACGCACGCTCTGCCCGAGACTACGGCTCCGCCATCGAGGACTGCTACCAGACCTGTGACGGCATCGTCGGCGACGCGCTGGAGGCCTGCGACTCCGATACGACGCTCGTGGTCCTCTCCGACCACGGGTTCGCCCCCCTCTATCGAAAGTTCAACCTGAATACCTGGCTCGCAGCTCACGGCTATCTGGCCCTCCGCTCTCGGGCAAAGACCACCGGTAAGCTCTCCGAGGGCGCGGACTGGAGCAATACCACCGCCTATGCGCTGGGGCTCAACTCCATATACATCAACGTCCGCGGCCGCGAGGCCCGCGGCACGGTCGCCGAGGAGGACCGCCAACGCGTCGCCCAAGCCCTGGCCCGCGAGCTGCGGAAGGTGCGCGACCCCATCGGGGGCGAAAGAGTCTTCGAGAACGTCTACCTCGCGGACGAGGTCTACTCGGGCGCCCGGGGCCTGGAGACTCCGGACCTGATAGCCGGATACGCCCGCGGCTACCGGTGCAGCAGCGCTTCAGGTCTCGGCAAGATCGCCCCGCAGGCGATTGAGGACAACGAAGGCAAGTGGAGCGGCGATCACTGCATAGACCGCACGGTAGTGCCCGGCATCTTGCTGGCCAACAAGCCGATCCGCGCGCAGCGGCCCGCCCTGCCCGATGTCACCGTTGGGGTGCTCGCCGAATTCGGCCTGCCTGCGCCCGACGACATGCAGGGCAACTCAATATGGTGAGGACAGGCATTATGTTCGGACCCAAGGTAAGGCTGGACAAGGACCTCCACGAGCGCCTAAAGCGCTGCGCCGAGGCGGCCGGCTACTCCTCCGTCGAGGAGTTCATCCGACACACTCTGGATAAGGCCGCCCAGGCCATCGAAGAAGCCGATTCCGAGGAAGAGGTCAAGAAGCGCCTCCAGGGACTCGGCTATCTCGACTGACCGACCATGGCCGCCGTCAACACCGCTATGACCCGCGCTTTCGACCTCATCTTCGCGCCGTCCGCCTCGAGTCCCTGGCTCGGGATGGTCCTGGTCTCCGTTCTCACCGGGGCCCTCCTTCTGCTCGTCTTCCGCTGCACGTCGAACCAGCGCGGCATCAGGGCCGCCAAGGACAGCATCATCGCCAGCATCCTGGAGGTGCTCCTCTATCGAGACGAACTCCGCGTCGTCCTGCGCGCTCAGGCGCGCCTCTTCAAGGACAACCTCCGTTACCTCGGCTATGCCCTCGTCCCCCTCTGCTTCATGATCGTTCCCGTCGCCTTCCTCCTCGTCCAGACCGACCTGCGCTACGGCCGCCGGCCGCTCCAGCCCGGCGAGCAGGCCATCGTCGCGGTTCACCTCCCGTCCGGCGAGGCCCAGCTCGATCGGGTCACGCTCTCCGCGCCTGCGGGAATCGCGGTCGAGACGCCCCCCCTGCGCATACCCGCGCTCGCAGAGGTGGACTGGCGCGTGCGCGCCGTCGAGCCGGGCGTCTACCACCTTCGCTTCACGGTCGGCGAGAAGGAGTTCGCCAAGCGCGTCGTCGTCGGCGACTACGGAGTCCGAGTCTCGCCGAAGCGCGTCAATGGCGGAATCTGGGCCCAATTCTCAGCTCCGGGCGAACCGCCGCTTCCGCCCGATGTCCCCGTATCCTCGGTCGAGGTCAGCTACCCGAAGGGATCGCTTCGCCTGTTCCGGTGGAACCTGCACTGGATCTGGCCCTGGCTCATCCTGTCGATGGCCTTCGGCTACGCGCTCAAGGGACCGCTGCGAGTCCAAGTCTGACGCCGAGGCGAAGCCCGAACCCACCACGCTCGCCACCCTTACTCTACCTCACACCAACCATACAAGGAGCCTTGGGCGCCGTAGCTCAACGAGCGAAGGCGGCTTGCTTGTCCTGAGCGCAGCCGAAGGGCCTCCTGCCCCATCCCCTACCCGGCGTGGGAGTATTATTAGAGTCTTTTAGCCGACTCACCGCACCCTTGAAATGGCTTCCAGCCATCTACCCCCCGATCACCGTCATCAACGGCGGCCCGCCGTTCCACTGCTACTCTGCGAAGTCGCGATGCCTCTTCGCTACGAAGCACGAGCCGAACTGCGTTCACGTCCTTGCTCGCCTCAGGCGAGCTGACCCCGTTCGTAGACTTGTCCGCCGGCCGTAAGGCGGAGCGCCTCGCGACCGACGAGGAGAAGAAGCGCGGCATCGTCTCGCCCGACCAGCTCAACAAGTCTCCAGCATAACTCCGGCGCCGCGTCCGCAAGGAGTTCCCCGATATCGCGCGCCGCGTGAGCGGACCTTCCGGTGACAACAGGGGGGCTGGCCGGCTAGGGTAAGAGCGGCTCTCGCCGGCAGGAGCTGCGCATTGACTGATCGAA
>DAOVEW010000358.1 GCA_030668755.1 Bacillota bacterium
CGCGGTTCGTCCGCGGAAGAGCATTGTCTTCACGGTGCCGATGGGCATGCGCAGCGTCTTGGCGATCTCCTGGAGTTTGAGTCCCTCCACGTGCCGGAGCACCAGCACCGCGCGCTGCTTGGGGGGCAACTCCTGCACCGCCGCCAGCACGCGCTGGGAGCTCTCCGCCATCTCCAGGCGCTCGGCCGGAGAGGCGGCCGGGCTATCGTCCGCGATCTGGCCGCCATTCTCGAGGCGTTGATCGAGCGACAGCTCCGGCGTCCCTCGGCGGCGGAGGTGGTCGATGGCCAGATTCGAGGCGATCCGACGCACCCAGGCGAGGAACGAGTGTCCGGGCTTGAACGTCTCGAGCCGCGTATAAGCCCTCAGGAAGGTCTCCTGAGTGACGTCGGAGGCGTCTTCGGCGTTTCCCAGCATCCGGTAGACCATATTGTAAATCCCACGGTGGTGACGGGATACCAGGGTGTCGAACGCGCCGGGTTCGCCGTCGAGACAGATTTGTATCAAAGCCGAATCGTCCCGCACGACCTTCCTCTCGTCCATCACCCGGCCCCGTCGTCACTTGACCATACGCAGATGCCGGGTGGAAGGTTTCACTGCCGCGATGCAAACTGAAGCCGGCTACCCCGCTCGGGCGGCTCGCCTGTAGACCGCCACCGTCTGCTGAGCCGTCCGCTGCCAGGAGAACTCGCGGCTGCGTGTCAGCCCACGGGCTTTCAGGTCGCCCCGCAGCGCCTCGTCGCTCAGGACCCTGACGAGCGCAGACGCCAGCTCCTCGACGTCCTCTGGATTCACCAGCAGTGCCGCTTCGCCCGCCACCTCCACCATGCTCGAGCGGTCTGACGTTATCACGGGTGTGCCCGACGCCATGGCCTCCAATATCGGCAGGCCGAACCCCTCGTACAGCGACGGATAAACCGCGACCACGGCCGCCCGCAGGCAGGCGGCCAGCACGGCCTCCGGGAGATGGCCGGGGAAGATGACGTCCTCGGCAATGCCGAGGCGGACCGTCTGCCCCTTCAGGTCCTCAAGAGACTGCGAGCCCTGGCCGCCGGCGACGACCAAAGGCGGCATTTCGCACCGTCCCTTTGCACGTGCGTACGCCTCCAACACCCGGGCGACGTTCTTCCTAGGATGGAAGCCGCCGGCGGCGTGCAGCACGCAGCCCTCCGCCAGCCGCTCTGCACCGGAGAAGGCGTCCCGCGCAGGCCTGCCGCCCTCGGGCGAGAACTCGGAAGAGACGCCGAGCGCCACCACGGTGATCTTGTCTCTCGGAACTCCCAGCATCTCGACCAAGTCCCGCGCGGTGTTCTCGGAGACGGCTATCACGCGCCTCGCCCTTCGAATGGAGCGCGGCACGACTTGAGTCTGCATTTCCAGGTCGGCGGCCTCGTACGTCTCCGGATAGTGCATCCAGGCGAGGTCGTGGACGGTCACAACCGCGGGGCAGGGGAGGAGCGGCGGCAGGATCGTGCTGGGGAAATGGGCTACCTGGACGCGGTCGCGCCACAGCCGCCACGGCAGAGCTCCCCGCAGCCAGCCGCGCCGCGCCCGCACTGCTTTGATCTGTATCTTGTCGCCGATTGCCTCTTCGACCTCTGCATCCGCAAGGGGTCCATCGGTGTACGCGGTGATGTCCGGCCTCTCGGGAAGCGCGGCGAGGGAGCGGATCAGATTGATGACGTAGTGCTCGACGCCCGAGGGGCGCGCTGCCGTCAAAGATCGCGCGTCAATACCGACTCTCACGATTGCCTCCGGCCGCCGTCTGGCGGACACGCAGCCAGCACCAGGCCGCGCCGCACATGAAGCCTGCAGCCACCAGACGCAGGCCCGCCTCCAGCGTCTTGAGCAAGACCGACCACACCAGCCTCAGCGCAGAGGTCCGCAGGGGCTTCGATTCCGGGACAAAGCGATAGATCTGCCGCGCCCCGGCGAGCAGCGCCACACCCTCCAGCTTCAAGTGCCCGGCGAAGCCCGGTCCCCGGTATACGACGCTCACCGCTTCCGGCCGGCGGGCCCGCACCTCCCGCACCACAGTGCGAGTTCCCCGGCCGTCGCCGTACAGTATCACCTCTTCGATACCGGCTTCGCGCTGCACCGGCGCGGATGCCGACGTACCGATACCTATCACCGCGGCGTCCGGGAACTCCTCGCGCAGCGCCTCCACTGCTCTGCTCAGCGGCTCCTCCTCGCCACGCCGAGCGAACGTCAGCACGAGGGCTGTTGGGGCATTTGCGCTCATGCCGCACCTCCGCTGGCCAGCTCCAGGATCTCCCGGTCCGACCGCACGCGCTCTCTCTGAGCCGCCGCACGCGCGCGGGCGGCCTGGTTGAGCTGGCGGAACGCCCACCAGAGCGCCGCTGTTCGGTTGGGCAGACCGCCGATGAGCACATCGTCTGCCGCCCACCGCGCTTGGGCCGCGAGGACACTTCGGAACATGCTCCTGTCGAGGAGATTCTTCCAGGCGAAGAGAACCGCGTTCTTCGCGGACATCAGCTCGATGTGTGCAGGCCGGTGGAGCCGCGCCATGGTGCTGCCCTGGTCGTGATACACCACGCTCGCCGGCTCGAACAGCACCCGCCATCCCCGTCCCCACGCTCGGTATCCGATGTCCGCGTCCTCCCAGTAGAGCGGCCGGAAGAGCGGATCGAACCCCCCGAGGGCGGCCCACTTGTCCCGCCAGAATGCCATCCCGCCGCCATTCGGGTAAAGCTGCAGGCAAGTGCTCTGGAGCCGTTCGGCGCGGGTCTCATGGTGGATGTACAGCAGGCCTCGATCCCAGCGACCTGAGGTGCGGTTCCCGAGCGCGTCGGTCAGCGATCCATCCGGGTTCAGGAACT
>DAOVEW010000080.1 GCA_030668755.1 Bacillota bacterium
AGTGCCCAGGACCGTGCAGGTCCGCATACTGGACGGCCCGGGCCTCCTCCCCAGGCGCGTGCTCCTTCAGCCACGCCTCCACCTCTGGAGGCAGGCTGCTGACCGGCACCGGCCCCTCTTCTGTTCGCGGCAGCGTCGGAACCCGCATCAAAGACACCTACCTACGATTCCCATACTGCGCCGCCGCGATGCAATATCCTGCGCCGCTCGAGCACAAGCTCCCACTGGCCCCCTCCTTCCAGGCCGGAGCAGGGGCCCGCTCCGGCCAGCCTGAATAATCTCCCGGGTGCAGAGCGACGTCCCGCGCTTGCCCCACTCCGCAAGTTATCAATCGATCGCTCAAGGAGACCTCGCAATGGTCAACTGGGAAAACACCTTCGACGAGATCAGACAGGCAAGACCCGAGATCGCCATCCTTCCCATCGGCGCCATCGAGCAGCACAGCTATCACTTGCCCGTCGCCACCGACTACATCGCGGCGCAGACGCTCGCACACCGGGTCGCGGAGCGGCTCGACAATTGCTATCTACTGCCAGCGCTGCCCTATAGCTGCTCCCGCGAGCACTGCGACTTCTTCGGCACCGTCTGGCTCCGCCCGTCCACCCTCGCCGCGATCATCGAGGACCTCGTCGGCGCCCTCCATCACCACGGCATCACCAAGATCGTCCTCCTCGTCGCCCACGGCGGCAACTGGATCGTCAAGCCCACCCTCCGCGAGATCAACCTCGACCGCAAGGGCGTCCACGTCATCTTCACCACCCCCGACGCCTTCACCGTCGAGCAAGGAGAGTTCGCCGAACTCCACGCCGGCCGCGGCGAGACCTCTCTCATCATGCACCTCCGGCCGGAGTTGGTGAAGATGGATCAGGTCAGGCCCGACTACTCGCCATCCCAAGGCCGCGAGTTCTTCGACTACACCGGCATCGGCCCCGTGAGTCGTCACGGCATATGGGGCGCGCCGAGCAAGGCCACCGCCGAGCAGGGCGAGCAGATTCTCGAACAGGCGACCGCGCGCACAGTCGCCTATATCAAAGAGACCTTTGCGGAGATCGAACGGTTGGAGGCGCAGCGGCGCAGCTTAGAGGACTGATCCGCCTTCTGACGTGTATCGCATGCACTGAGGAAGGTCTGCAGCGCGCGTGGCCGCAAAGACACCTGCGGGTATGCGCTGGCGGTCCATGGCCTTCCGTGCTATAGTCGGCCATCTTTCCGAATCAGCGTCCAGCCTTCGCGGAGGATAATATGACTCCCTTCCTGTACGCCATCGCCGCCGGCCTCGTGATGGCCACCGGCTCCATCGTCGAGAAGCTCGGCCTCACCACCGTCCAGCCCTATGCCGGTCTCTTCGTCCGCACCGGCGCCGTACTGCTCTTCCTGGGCATCTCTCTTGCGCCCCTTCGCGGCTACGCCGACTGGAGCGGCTTCACCCCGAGCGCCATCATCTTCCTGGCGCTCGGCGGCCTCCTCGCCGGGCTCATCGCCCACTTCCTCTACTGGCAGAGCCTAAAGGCCACCAGCCCCGACTACGTCGTCCCCATCATGGTCGGCGCCAACCAGGTCGGGGTTATCCTCCTCAGCCTCGGCATCCTCCGCGCCCGCGTCTCCCTCGGCCAGGTCTCCGGCATCGCCCTCATCATCCTTGGCATAGCTTGCGTCCAGCTCCTGAAGCCAAGGTGACCTTCCTCCGGGCGACACTTAGTTGCTACGCTACTCCTACTGCCGAACTGGCTAGCCGCTTTCCCCGTAGGAGGGACATTCTTGTCCCGACCGCGCCCCCCACCCCCAACCCAACTGTCATTCCGACTCCGCCTCTGGCAGGCGAAGAATCTCGCCGTTGCCTAGGCCTCTCCTGAGCCTCTCGAAGGGACCGTGTGTCCTGCCCGTCTTGGTGGAGGAAATTCCCCACCACACCGCGCGCGACAGGAGGACCCTCAGCCCCCGCGCCGAAATCAAAGACCACAAGAGGGGGGACGAGGTGCCGATTCGCGTTGGGGCTCGTCCTGACGGGCACCGCCGTCCCGATCAAGCGACAGGAGGCCGACCATGCGTGCAGTGCTACGTCGTTGGGCAGGACTTGTGGCTAGGCCCTTTGGGCCGCCACCCCGGCCCGCCAAAGGCGGGCTTAGGGGCCTCCTGCCACTTCTCTCCCTCACCGCCCTCCTCTGCCTCTCCTGCGTGCTCTCTGGCCCCGCCGCCGCACAAGCGGAAAGCCTGGCCTTCTCTCAGTTTATGATCTCTCTCGAATACGGGGTGAATCCAGACGGTGAACCCGGATGGGGCGAGGGGGTCATGGCGACCGTCTTCGATCCCAAGGGCGGGGATAACATCTCTCGCTTGCGCATCGTAACCCCTGCGGATGAACTCTACGAAAAGACGCCTCCGCCCGTACCTGCAGAGTGGTGGAATGTGGACGGCAACTATGCCCACGTCATGTGGTGGGGCGGGTCGCGGTCATCACCTCCCCAGTTCGGTTCCTATCAACTAACGGCCTGGAACCTCGACGGCGAGTCTGTCACCGTTGTCAGCCAGGCGGCAGAGTACATGTCCGACTGCGTCCCGACTATCACCCGGCCGACCAACGGCGCGGTCCTGACCGATACGCAACCGATCTTCTCTTGGGAGCCGTGTCTTGAGGCATCGCCAGATCCGCTGTCCGGGTTTCTCATCGAGGTCCTCGGGCCCACTGATGAGTGGGTTCCGAGTACGGATTCTGTTTGGCGCAGAGGCCGGAACCCAGATCAACTGAGCGTTCGCTTCAATGATGACGGCACCGCTGGTGTGCCGGAACTCACTCCCGGCACCGCATATGGGCTCTACGTCTTCCAATTTAACGACCTTTTGATAGACCCGGGGGGCGGAGGCACCCCTGAGGAATCGTTTCGAACAGCCAGCATCCGGTCCCTCTCCTTCACCATCTCCTCCTCCTCCCTCACCAGCTTCGAGGGGGAGCGGTATCCGTGGGCCGGGTTTGCCGCGGGCCCGGACGAGGCCGCCATCTGGCGCCAGCCCTTCACCCCCGAGGGCGCGCACTCCGCCACCTTCGCCATGCAGGGGGAAGCTGACGGCGAGGCCATCACCGGCCTCAAGCTCGACCTCCCCGTCGGCCCCACCCAGCCCGCCGGATGCAGCCTTCGCTCCTGGGCCTATGTCCCCGAGTGGACCGGCAGCGACTCATCCTGCTTCTTCGGCTTCACCCTCTCCGACGACTACCCCGATTCCACCACCGGCTGGTCCCAGGCCATCGGCTGGGAGGCCCTTTCCGCCACCCAGAGCAATCTCCAGCTCGGCGGCTCCTCCCTGCCCCTCTCCTTCGGCCTCCCCGCGGCCGGCTGGCATCTGGTCCGCGTAAACTACCACCGCGGCGCCGACTCGCTCCGCGTCTGGCTCGACGGTGTGCTGGTGGCCGACGAAGTTGACATCGGCGCCGCTGGCCAGGCCCCCCGCTATGCGGTGGTCGGCGCGCTCGGCCAGAGCGCAGCCGCCCAGCAATCCATCCGCTTCGACGATGTCTCCATCACCCCCATGCTTGACATCGAGTGGCCCGAGGACACCCACCTCTTCGGCCGCGTCCAGGGATTGGAGCAGGTGGTGGAGGGCCAGCAGTACAGCTATGAAATCCGCTACGGCAACGGCTACGCCGTCCTGGGCACCGACCCTCTCACAGAAGAGCAGGCTCAGGCTATGTACGTCGGCGTCACCTTGCCCCCCGGCTACTCTTATGTCAGCGCCGACCCACTGCCTGAGCGCGTAGTCAATGAAACCGTCGTCTGGGAGCAGCTCATCCCGGCCTTCGGCCAGCACGGCAGCATCCACCTTGAAGCTCAGGTGCCGGCCGACGTGGCCGCGGCCACCACCGAGACGCTCTACCTCTGGGCCACGGATGATCCCGGGGCCGCCGCCGCCAATCCCCCCAACCCTCCCAACTGGACCTCGCCCCATAATGCCACCTGGGGCTGGCCACAGGATGTCTTGCCCCAGGCCATCTTCCTCGCCGAGGACGTTCTTCCCGACCTCTGGGTGCGCAAGGATGGCCCCCGCTACGCCTCCCCCGGTGACACCGTTAACTACGCCATCACCGTCGGCAACCGCGGTCTCGCCCCGGCCGCCAACGTGGTGGTGCGCGACCTGCTGCCGGAACTCCTTGGCGGTGATGATTTGCTCCTCGGGGAGATCGCCCAGCTCGATCCCGGCGATACCTGGCGCGGCGTAATAGATGACAGAGAGCTGCCCTGGGGTGTGGCCCATGGCACCTTGCTCCTCAACCTCGCCTACCTCCCCTCCGCCCCCGCCGAGGTCAACCTCGACAACAACGAGTCACTGTATGAGACCACCGTGCTGGCCGCCCATGACCCGAACCAGATCTCCGTCTCGCCTGAGGGAGAGGTGGCCCTCGGCGGCACCCTCACCTACACCATCGAGTGCGAGAACACGGGAGCCGGCACCGCCTACGGCGTCTATGCCACCATGGACCTCGATCCCTCCTTGGACGACTACACCCTGGTCTTGCCGAGAGGGATCGCTTATGATCCCCTCAGCCGCACCGTGGTGTGGGACATCGGTACTCTACCCTCGGGCGCAGGCTCCAGCATGTCGTTCACTGTCGAGGTCGCAGCCGACGCCCCTGCCGCCGAACCCATCGTCGGACAAGCTGTCATCTACTTCCCGAGCGTGCCTGAGGTGACCCCCACCAACATCGTCGTCAACTGGCTCGCCAGTCTCTTCTCCGACGTGCCGCACGATCATTGGGCCTACTCCGAGATCATGGCTTGCGCGGCCGCCGGCATTGTGGCCGGCTACCCCGACGGAAGCTACCAGCCCGGGTTCGACGTCACCCGCGCCCAGATGGCAGTCTTCATCGCCCGCGCCATCGCCACCCCCGCCGGCGAGGAGGGGGTGCAAGCCTGGGAGGCCCCCGACACGCCCACCTTCCCGGATGTTGCAGATTACTTCTGGTGCTACAAGCATGTGGAGATGCTCTGTGAGAAGGGCATCGTCGAGGGGTATCCCGACGGCTTCTACCGGCCGGCGACCTGGGTGAGCCGAGACCAGATGGCGGTGTACATGGCGCGTGCCGTGGCCGACCCGGTTGGCGAAGAGGGCCTGGAGGGATACACCCCGCCGGCCGAGGCGAGCTTCCTGGACGCGAACGCCGAGCACTGGGCCTACAAGCACATCGAATACTGCGCCGAGAACTCAATCGTCGCCGGCTACGCGGACGGCTTCTACCGCCCCTCCAAACTCGTCACCCGCGACCAGATGGCCGTCTACATCGCGAGGGCATTTCAGCTCCCGATATAGCCCCTGATCGGCAGCAGAATAGCAAGCCGCGGGCCCCACCACGGGCCCGCGGCTTTCCCTTCGCCACCGGGTCCCTCCCTCCCGTGGCAGGGACATTCTTGTCCCAACCGCGCCTCCGTCCTTCTCCGTATTTCCCATCATCGGCGCCTCCAACCCCGACCACGCTCGCGAGGCGCTTGGCGCGGCCGGCATCGCGCTCGCGAAAGACGACCGCGCCTCTCTCTTGCACCGATGAGCCTGCTCTCTAGCCTATTAGACGATTGCTGCATATCGAGATATCATACGACTACTCTACATAGAAATGGTTGCCTGTTCACCCGTAAGGCCTACGCGCCGCGCACGAAAGCGTTCAGCGAACGCGTTTCGTGTTCAAAACGCACACGCGAAAAGCCCTCTGAACGCCTCTCAGAGGAAGTGCGTTCACGCGCACACGTGCGAACACACTCCGACAGGAGTGTAAACTGCCGGTGTGGCGGCGCAGCGTCGTCTCGATTCCGCCTCCGGGGCCGAGCGCTTCGCAGACTTCGAAGGCCTCCCGGGAGCGGCCTTCTCTCAGGAAAAGTGCCAGCGCGTTCTGGTATGCCTCGCGCGCCGGCTCCGGCCTGCCCGTCAGGTCCCGCGCGCGGCCGAGGGCGTACCATGCACCCGCGTCCTCGGGGTGCTGAACGACGAACTGCTCGAGATCGCCGGACTGGGCATAGGCGTCATGGGAATCCTCGATTGGGCGTCGGCTCTCCACTAGGTCGGTGCGTATGACCTCTTTGCGGAGGCCCAGGGCCAGCGCTCCCCCAAGGCCGATGGCGAAGCCGCCGACGTGGGCCCAGTGGGCGATACCTCCGCAGAATCCGACCTGAGC
>DAOVEW010000143.1 GCA_030668755.1 Bacillota bacterium
GTGGGAAAGACCTCCATAGGCCGGTCTATCGCGCGCGCCACCGGCCGCAAGTTCGTTCGCCTCTCCCTGGGCGGTGTGCGCGACGAAGGTGAGATCCGCGGCCACCGGCGTACCTATGTCGGCGCGCTGCCCGGCCGCATCGTGCAGGGGCTCAAGACCGCAGGCACTCGGAATCCAGTGTTCATGATGGACGAGGTGGACAAGATCGGCGTGGACTTCCGCGGCGACCCCGCCTCGGCCCTGCTAGAAGTCCTCGACCCCGAGCAGAACAACGCCTTCAGCGACCACTACCTAGAGGTGCCGCTCGACCTCTCCGAGGTCATGTTCATCACCACCGGAAACCTCACGGACCCGATCCCGCCGGCCCTCCGCGATCGGATGGAGATCATCGAGTTCCCCGGCTACATTGAGGAAGAGAAGCTCAAGATCGCCCAGTTGTTCCTCGTCCCCAAGCAGGTTAAGAACCACGGCCTGCAGGCGAAGCAGCTTCGCTTCACCGAATCCGGGCTGCGCGGAATCGTCCGCGAGTACACGAGGGAGGCCGGCGTCCGCAACCTCGAACGCGAGATCGCCTCCATCTGCCGCAAGGTGGCGAAGGGCATCGCCCAGGAGAAGGTCAAGGCGGCGCGCCTTACCGGCAAGTCAGTGCGAAACTACCTCGGTTCGCCTCGATTCCGCTTCGGCGTGGCCGAAAAGGAAGACGAGGTCGGCGTGGTCACCGGGCTCGGCTGGACCGAGTTCGGCGGAGACATCCTCTTCATCGAGGCAACCCTCATGAAGGGCAAGGGCAGCCTCCAGCTTACCGGCCATCTGGGCGATGTGATGCAGGAATCCGGCAAGGCCGCTCTCAGCTACGCTCGCGCCCGGGCGTCCGAGCTCGGCATCGACCCCGACTTCTACCGCGTCACGGACGTCCACATCCACGTCCCGCAGGGCCAGATCCCCAAAGACGGCCCCTCCGCCGGCATCACCATGGGCACGGCGCTCCTCTCCGCCCTCACCGGTCGCCCCGTCCATCGCAATGTCGCCATGACCGGCGAGATCACCCTCCGCGGTAAAGTCCTGCCCGTCGGCGGCGTCAAGGAGAAGGTGCTGGCCGCCCACCGCGCCGGCATCAAGACGATCATCCTCCCCGAGGACAACAAGAAAGACCTCGAGGAGATACCAACCAACGTCAAGGAAGACCTCAAGTTCCGTTTTGTCGAGACCATGGATGAGGTCGTGAAGATCGCGCTTCACCAGCGTCCGCAGAGGGACGTCGTGTTCGATACGAAGCCTCCGGCGGAGAAGCCCGAAGTCACGCCCGCGGCGCGGGTGGCGCAGCCCGGCGGCGGCGTGCACTAGAAAAGCGAGCAGATCCCAGATAGGGACAGCGGCCCCACCCGAGGGCCGCTGTTTTCATATCCCGCCCGGCAGACGAACGGTTTGCTGAAGCCGAACGCTACCACCGATGCCCCAGTTCCGCCGTTCGCCGCGCGAACCGCTCCGCGCTAGCCGCCGACCGATTCCGCGCGGAGCACCACCGTCACCGCTGAGTTCTCCCGTTCCAGCACCACCACGAGGGCCTCTTTGGGACCAACCCTCAGCGTGTTGCGGAGAGCCCAGGCCGTCTTCAGTGCGCTCAGCGGCCTCGTGTCCTCACCGAGCACCCCCACACCCACCAGCATCTTGCGCCTCTCGCCTACCTCCGCGGCAACGGTGAGGAGCACCTGCGGCCAGTTCGCGAACACGGGCAGAGGTATGAGTTCCGCCCTGCCGGAGTACGACAAGACCATGATCTCCTGCGGCCTGTAGTCGCGGGGCAGCGGAGGAAAGCGAAGCTTCTGTTCTATCGGCACCGACCGGGCCCGCGCTTCCAGCCCGGCAACGGCTGAGAGCTCGATCCACCCGGCGATTTCGGCCGGGGCTGTCGGATACACCTCCGCTGTTATGCGCACCCGGGGCAGTGGCTCATCCAACCGCTCCACAAATGCCCGAAGCTCCGCCACCCCCTGCGCCGTGCCCACCGCCACAAGATAGCGCGCGCTCGGGTGCGGTGCCGTGATCAACTCGACGCCAGGGAACTCCTTCGGTGCCAATGATCCCCGGCCTGTGTCGAGCTCGCACAGCTCCTTCACATAGCCGAACTGCGGCCCCAGCAGCGGTGCGATCTCACACACCGGCAGGTGCTTCAGGTCGATCCTCTCAAATGCCACCTCAGGGGCGCCTGCATACACCGTTGCACAGCAGAGCACGACCAGCAACACAATCAACAGAGCCGTCCTCATTCCCGCCACCTCCCTCCGGCTACTCACCCCTCTCGGCCGCCGCATTCCCCGTCTGCTCTTCCTGTGCGTCCGGCTCGACGATCTCCTCAGTCACCTTGGCGTTGTCCACCAATAACTGCACGATCTTCCGGTGGTACGCGCGTGTCACGAGCCGACCGAGCTCTCCCGATTCCGACAAACGCTTCCGCAGCGCCTCCGGCTCGGTCTCCTCCGCCCTGGCTTGCCGCCAGATCTCCTCCTCGATCTCCTCGTTGCTTACCTCCAGCTTCTCGCTCTCCCCGATCTGCTCCAACACCAGCGCGCGCCGGGCCGCCTGTCGCGCGTCCGACTCGACGTCCGCCCGCCAGTCCTCGAACGACTGCCCCACGTTCTGGAGGTGCTGCTGCAAGGTCAGGCCTCGCCGCCCCAGCTCCTCCTCAATGTCCTCCATCCGGCGATGGGTCTCCCGGTCCACCAGCGCCTGCGGTACATCGAGCGACGCGGCCTCGCTTACATCCCCCACGAGCTGATTCCGCACATCCTCGTCGGCAACCGCCTTCCCCACCATGTCCAGGTTCTCGCGAACCCTCCCCCGCAGCGCCTCGATCGTCTCGAGATCGGACACCTCCTTGGCGAAATCATCGTTCAGCTCGGGCAGCCGCCGGCGCCGTGCGTCCCGAACCGTCACCTTGAACTGCGCGGTCTTGCCGGCCAGCGACGTCTCCGAGTGGTCCTCCGGATAGCTGATCTCGACATCCCGCACGTCTCCCGGATGCGCACCGGGGAGCGCCTGGTTCAGCTCCGGGAACAGCTCATCCTTGCCTACCTCCAGCGGATATCCGGACGCGCTCGCGTCCTCTCGCTTCTCACCATCAACGAACATCTCGTAGTCTACCACGACCAGGTCCCCCTCCTCGACCGCATCCTCCTGTGCGAGCTGCTCGAACCGCGTCCGCCGCGACCGCAGTCGCTCCAGCTCCGCCTCCACCTGCTGCTCCGTTACCTGCGTGACGTGCCGGGTCACCTCCAGGCCCTTATACTCGCTTAGCTCGATCGTCGGCCATCGCGTTACCGTGGCTGAGAATGTCAGCCCGCCGTCCTCCCCGAGATCCGCATCCCGAACCTGCGCCCGGTCCAGCGGCTTCACGCCGGCCTTCTCCAGCGCCGCGTCCCACACATCCTCCACCAGCGTGTCGATGATCTGCTCTTTGAACGCTTCCCGATCTATATGCCGCTCCAGCACCGAGCGCGGGGCCTTGCCCTTACGGAATCCGGGGATGTCCGCCCGCCGCCCGAAGCTCTTCAACACGCGATCCCTCACCTCGTTCACCGGCGCCGGTGGCACCCGCACGGTTAGCTCCACCTGTCCGCCGTCCAGCTCCTTCAGCTCGACGTCCACATCTAGCTCTCTGTTCGCAGCGCTGCTCACAGCACGGCTCCTTCTAGAAAACATGACCTCGCCGCATCGAGGCGAGGTCCATCCATTCAATCCGGCCCCACGGACCGGTTACATCCTGTCTCTTAATCATCTGGAGCGGAAGAAGGGATTCGAACCCTCGACCCTCTCCTTGGCAAGGAGACGCTCTACCACTGAGCTACTTCCGCTCGCCATTCTCATCCGCCCCTCCGCGTACCGGCCGAGGCGCACTCCGAGTTCCCACCGCACCCCTGTTAGAGAATTCTAGGGTGAGATCCGAGTTCCTGTCAAGCATGCAATCCGCTTCGTCGCCGCATCCTTGACTTTTGCCAGGGCGAAAGCTAGAATCTAATCTGTCTCGCGTGTGAGAGCGGCCAGCCCGGCGCCCGAGCGCGCACTGGGCGAGGCGGCCTGTTCGCGTCGGCGGACGGGCCGCTCGCGCGACCATCAAGGAATAGAGCCATGCGCAAGCACGCCCCGGTCGTCAGCATCGTCGGTCTCATTCTGCTGCTCTGCGGCGCCGGCTGCGGCCGCGAGAAGAGCGAGGTCGTTGCCCGCGTCAATCAGCAGCCCCTTACGCAGCGGCAGCTCTGGGACTACCTCGAAAAGGCCGACAACGGTGAGGCCGGACGCAGAGGGCTCGATTCTCTCATCGTGCGGCAGCTCATACGCCAGGAAGCGAAGAAGCGCGGAATTGAGGTGAGCCGGGAGGAGATCGAGACGCGCCTGGAGGCGCTCGAGGACTACATCCTGGCCGCAACGGGCAAGGACTTCGAGAGCTGGCTTCAAGACAGAGGGCTGGCGCGAGACGATCTCATCAGCCGCATCAGCCTGCAGATCCTCACTGCGAAGCTCGTGCTCACCGAGACCGACCGGAAGAGGTACTTCGAGGACAACACGGACCGCCTAAGCGATCTGCCGCACAACAATGAGTCGGTCATCTACCGGCAGATCGTCGTCGAGTCCGAGGAAGAGGCGAACGCGACATACAATGAGCTCACCAGCGAGGAAGGCGGGGCCGACTTCGCCACTCTGGCCGAGGAGCGGTCGCTCGACATGCTGACGCGACAGCGCGGCGGGATGGCGGGCTGGCTGGTGAAAGGCAAGAGCGACGATCCCGACGTCGAGGACGCGCTCTTCTCGCTCGGGCCGGGAGAGGTGAGCAAACCGATGCTGGTGAAGGCGCCGGCGGGCGCCGAGGAACAGATGAAGGAAGGCGAG
>DAOVEW010000066.1 GCA_030668755.1 Bacillota bacterium
ACTAAGCAATCTCTTGCTGGAAGCAGGCGCGGGGAGACTGCGGGTAGTCGCGTACGATATGGAGATCGGAGCACAGAGCGCGGTGCCTATAGAAGTGGAGGAGGAGGGCGCACTCACGGTGCCAGCGCGGGTGCTTGGAGATGTTGTAGCGAGTCTGCCGGATGCAACGGTGGAGATGAGAAGCGCAGATCGGAGTATCATGGAGCTAAGCTGTGGGCGGTCTCAATACACAATCCACGGCCTCCCGGCGGAGGAGTACCCGGCCCTTCCCGAAGTGGAGGAGGGAGCCGGGTTCGACGTCTCGCAGGCAGTGATGCGGGATCTGATCCGGGCAACGATCTTGGCTGCCTCCACAGATGAGACCCGAGCGATCCTGACGGGGATATTGGTCAAGCGAGACGGAGAGACCGTCAAGCTGATCGCGACGGATAGCTATCGCCTTGCGGTGAGGACCGCGCCATCCGGGACGGTCAAAGTGGAGGGTAGCGAGAGCGACTGGCAGGTGATTGTGCCTGCGCGGGCGCTGCAGGAGCTGAATCGTATGTTGGATCCCGCAGAAGAGGAGACTGTGGTCCGAGTCCGTGCCAGCGAGCAGCAGATTCTCTTTGAGGTCGGCCCGTATCGGCTGATCTCTCGGCTCATTGAAGGGCAGTTTCCGAACTATGAGCGAGTGATTCCTACGGAGATAGAACGGACGATCACAGTGGCGCGTGCGGATCTCCTGGGGGCCATTAAGCGCGCGGCTATCGTCGCTCGGGCGGAGGCGAGCAAGCTGGTCTTCCGGATACAGGAGGGCATGCTGACTATTACCGCTGAGAGCGGGGATGTGGGAAGGGCCCACGAGGAACTGCCGGCGAACATCGAGGGGGAAGAGGGCGAGATAGCGTTCAATGCTGAGTACCTGACGGACGTGTTGAGCGTCATGGAGTCAGAGCAAGTCGTGTGGCAGCTTGCAGGGCCCCTGAGTTCGGGCCTGATCAAGGGGGCCGACGACCCGGACTACCTGTACGTGGTCATGCCGATGCAGTTGTAGCGCTGGGGCCCGAGGGAAACGCGGCAACGCAAAGGAGAAAGCGAACGGTGGGGGCAACTCTGTACCTACAGAGCGCCCCCTTTTTGTCTGTGGCAGTGGGCTGGAATGTATCTACGCCGCCTGGAGGTGCGTGACTTCCGGAACTACGCGCGGGTGGGGAAGGACTTCCCCGCTGGCGTGGTGGTCTTGCACGGACCGAACGGAGCGGGCAAGACGAACCTGCTGGAGGCTGTCTGTGCCGCGGCGTCGGGAGACTCGCCGCGGGCGCGAACGACGGAGGAACTCGTGCGGCGCGGGTGTGGCCACGGGTTCGTGAAGGGCGAGTTCGCCGGCGACGATGGGCCGGCGAAGGTCGAGGTGGGGCTCGCGCGGACGGGCCAGCGGCAATTCAAGGTGAACGGGGTGGTGCGGCGGCGTGTGGACCTGATCGGGGTGGCTCCAACGGTCTACTTCTCGGCCGAGGACATCGAGGTGGTCCGCGGCGAACCGGCCGGCCGCAGGCGGTTGCTCGACCGCAGCCTGTGCTCGGTGAGCGCACAATACTACGCGGACCTCGGGCGCTACCGCAGGGCCGTTGTGCAGCGCAATCAGTTGCTCAAGGAGCTGCGCGAGAAAGGGAAAGGAGAGAATGCCCTCGCTCCCTGGGATCGGGCGGTCGCGCGGTACGGTGCGCGGGTGATGGTGGCGAGAGAGGAGTTCATCGCGGAGTTAGCACCGGAGGTCGAGGGCGCGCATGCGGCCGTCGCGGGTGACACCATCCCGCTGGCGGTGGAGTATCGACCAGCGATTGCGGCGCCGAGTGAACAAAGCGCGGCGAGAGCGCGCGAGGGGAGAGCGGAGGTGGTGGAAGAAGTCTCGAGAGTGTTGGAGCGCGCGCTAGTGGAGAGGCGCGCGGCTGATGTGAGGTACGGCGCGACCGGGTGGGGTCCGCATCGCGACGACATAGCGCTGCTGCTTGCAGGCGAACCCGTGCGGGTGTACGGCTCGCAGGGCGAACAGCGAAGTTGCGCCGTGGGCCTGAGGTTGGGTCTGGCGGCGGTCATGCGGCGGATGACGGGGAAGCGGCCGATCCTGCTGCTGGACGACGTGCTGTCGGAGCTCGACGCGCGGCGCCGCGCGGGGGTCTTCGCGGCCTGTGCGGACTCAGAGCAGGTGATCATCACGTGCTGCGACGAGCAAGACATCCCGGTGGAGGTTCGGGAGTCGGGGGCGGTTTTTGCGATCTCCGAGGGGCAGGTGAGCTGACACCATGGCGCGGCGAGGAGAGGCACCGCTGCACCAACTCCTAGAGGGAGTCCTCGCAAACCTGGACCTGCGAGGCAGGTTCCGGGAGCACTTGGCGGTGCTTGCGTGGCCGGAGGTGGCGGGACGCGTGGTGGCCGCCCACGCGCAGGCGGAGGCCGTGCGGGATGGGGTGTTGATGGTGGCGACGGACACGCCGGCCTGGGCGCAAGAGCTTGAGATGAGGCGCAAGCAGCTCCTCGACCAGATCTCGGCCCAGGTGGGAGAGGGGGTGATCCGAGAGATTCACTTCCGCTCGGGGCGAACTCGAGGCGGCTCTGGCCGGCGCTGGTGGCCTGGGCACCGCCGCCGCCGGGAGTGGCCCTCAGACGGAGGGGGGCCCGCTAAGCCGTCGCAGATGAAGCTGTCCGGCAGGCAGCAGCGTCGGATCAAAGAGGCGGCGGCCCACATTGAGGACGCCGATCTGCGGGAGCGGGCAGAGCGGGCATTCGAGGCACTGGAGCGTATGACTGCGTGGCGGAAGCAGACAGGCTGGCGACGGTGTCAGCGATGCGGGCAGTGGCAGCGCGTCGGTCGCCGGTGGTGCGCTTCATGCAGCCGCGCGGGGCGGCGGAGAAGGCGAAAGTGAAGCCCAGACTCGGTGGAGCCGAGGCCGTCAAGGAGAAATCGCAGCGCGTGCTCATGCTCTCGTGGGAGTATCCGCCGCGGCTGGTGGGCGGGATGGGCCGGCATGTGGACGAACTCTCACAGGCGCTGGCCAAGACAGGGGCATGGGTGGACGTAGTGACCGCGCACCATCCCGGCGCGCCGGAGCGCGAGGAGAAACCGGATGCGGGGGGCCGAGGTGGGGTCAGGGTGCTGCGCGCGTGGCCCTCGCCCATAGATCCCCTCGACTTCGTGTGCGATATCCACCAGCTCGGCTTCGGCCTGCTTCAGAGGCTCCTGGCGGAGCGTGTGGCCGACTACGACCTGATTCACGCGCACGACTGGCTGGTGGCGTTTCCAGCGCGGACGCTAAAGCATGGACTGGGCCTTCCTCTGGTGGCGACGATCCACGCCACGGAGGCGGGCCGGATGAGTGGGATCCATACCCCAGAGCAGCACTACATCCACTCGGCGGAGTGGCTGCTCAGCTATGAGGCACGCCGAGTGATCTGCTGCTCGGAGACAATGGCGGGGGAGGTGCTTGCAGGCCTGAGCACACCGCGCGACAAGGTTCGGGTCGTGCCAAACGGCGTGGACCTCGATCGCGTGGCCTGCCACGAGGGGCCGGAGCAACTGAAGGAGTTCCGCCGCCGGTGGGCGCGGGACAACGAGCGCATCATATTCTTCGTGGGACGGCTGGTGAGGGAAAAGGGGGTTGAGGTGCTCATAGACGCGCTGCCGGAGGTGATTGCAGCGCATCCGAGGGCGAAGCTGGTGGTCGCCGGCGGAGGCTGGCACAGGCACCTATGGGAGAGGGCGGCGGGCAAGGGATTGGGGCACAAGGTGGTCTTTGCGGGGTTCGTGTCAGAGGAAGAGCTGCGGCGGCTCTATGCGGTTGCGGATGTGGCGGCGTTTCCGAGCCTGTACGAGCCGTTCGGCATCGTCGCGTTGGAAGCGATGGCGGCGGAGGTGCCGGTGGTAACGTCGGACATCGGTGGGTTTCGCGAGGTGGTGCGCCACGAGGAGACGGGGATACACACGTGGGCGAACAACCCCGGCTCCCTCGCCTGGGGCATCAACCGGGTCTTCTCGGATGCACGGCTGGCGCAGCGGCTGCGTAGGAACGGGCGGGCGGAGGTCGAGCGGCGGTATGGCTGGGAGGGGATAGCGGCGCGGACGCGCGAGGTCTATGCGGAGGCCCTCAGCGCCGAGCAGAACGAGGCCGGCGCGCCGGTGGTTCCTCGGGCCGGCCCTGGGGTCCGGCCGCGGTACGTGGCGGGGAAGGAAGCCTACAGGAGAAGTTGATGGGGGACGCAGGCATTGTCCAAGCAGTCATCATGGCCGGCGGCGAGGGGGCGCGCCTGCGGCCGCTCACTTGCGATCTTCCGAAGCCGATGGCGCCGGTGGCTAACCGGCCAATCATGGAGCACATCGTGAGGCTGCTGGGGCGGCTCGGGGTGACCCAGGCCTTCGCCACGCTCCACTATCTGGCCGACGAGGTCGAGGGGTACTTCGGGGACGGCGCCGAGTTCGGCATGCAGCTTCACTACTCGGTCGAGGATGTCCCGCTCGGAACCGCCGGCAGTGTGCGCCGTCTGCGGGATACGACTGGGGCACGGGGGGACAAGCCGCCCCTAGAGGGCACGTTTCTGGTGATCAGCGGCGACGCGCTCACCGACTTTGACCTGCGGCCCGCCATAGAGCTCCACAAGGAGCGAGGGGCGATCGGGACACTCGTCCTGACGCGGGTGCCGGATCCCCTCGAATACGGCGTGGTGATCGTAGACGAGGAGGGGCGAGTCCAGCGGTTCCTCGAGAAGCCGAGCGCGGGCGAGGTGTTCTCGGACACGGTGAACACGGGCATCTATATCCTCGAGCCCGACGTGCTCGACAGAGTGGAGCCGGAGCGTGCGTTCGACTTCAGCAAGGACCTGTTCCCGCTGTTGCTGTCTGAGGGGGAGATGCTCTGTGGGTACGTCGCGGAGGGCTATTGGACTGACATCGGCAACCTCGAGCAGTATCGAAGTGCGAACTATGACTGCCTGCTGGGGAGAGTGCAAGTCGATCTCCCAGAGGCGCAGATCGGGGAAGGCATCTGGGTGGGGGATGACACGAGGCTCGATCCCTCGGCGCGGCTCGAGGCGCCGGTGCTCATCGGGCACGGGTGCAGCATTGGGGCGGGGGCACAGGTTGGGCCGCTTTCGGTCGTGGGGGACAACTGCGCCGTTGAGGCGGGCGCGCAGGTTGACCACTCGATAGTGTGGAGCGGGACTTACCTGGGGGAGGCCAGCCGGGTGAAAGCCGCCACGGTGTGCCGGAAGGTCGTCGCGAAGCGCAGTGTGACGATCAACGAGGGGGCGGTGGTGGGGGATCGCTGTCTGCTCGAAGAGGGGACCGCGGTGATGCCGCGCATTCGCATGTGGCCGGACAAGTTCACCGAGCGCGGCTCGAAGGTCACGATGAGCCTGATCTGGGGGACGAAGTGGCCGGGCACGCTCTTCGGGGCGAGCGGGGTGACGGGCCTGGCGAATCTGGAGGTCACGCCGGAGTTCGCGGCGCGGCTGGCCGCGGCCTTCGGCGCATACCTGGAGCGCGGCGCGCAGGTGATCACGAGCCGCGACTCCCACCACGTCTCGAGAATGACGAAGCGGGCCATGATCGCGGGACTGATGTCGGTGGGGGCCAATGTTCTCGACCTCCGGATCATGCCCGGAGCGGTGGCGCGCCACATGGCGAACCTGTCGGGCGCGGCCGGCGGCGTGCACGTCGCGGTGTCGCCGTCCGATCCGAGCCAGGTGTTGATCGAGTTCTTCGACGGCACCGGCAAGAACTTGGGTCGCGCGGCGGAGCGGAAGATCGAGGGCATTTTCTTCCGGGAGGACTTCCGGCGGGCCCCCCGCGACGCGGTCGGCAGCCTCGAGTTCCTCGGCCGCACCATGGAGTACTACACCGAGGACTTCCTCAACTTCCTCGATGCCACCGTGATCTCACGGTGGCGGCCGAAGCTCGTGATCGACTACACCTACGGACCGCTGTGCCTGCTGATGCCGCTGGTGCTCGGGAGGCTGGGATGTGAGTCGACGGCCCTGAACGCCTACGTGGACCCGACGCGGTCCCTGGAGACCTCGTCGGCCCGACAGGAGCGGCTCGCGGAGATGGCGGATGTCGTGCATGCGCTGCACGCGGATCTCGGGCTGCTGATGGGCAGCCATGGCGAGCGTTTCGCAGCCCTCGACGAGAAGGGGGAGTCGCTGCTCGGCGACGACTTGCTGCTCGCATTCATTGCTCTCGTGCTTCAGAACTCGGACGCGGGGAGCCGCATTGCAGTGCCGTTCAGTGCGACCTCTGGGGTGGAGGAGGTATGTGAGCAGTATGGCGCGGAGTGCCTTCGGACGAAGGCCGACGCGCGGTCCCTGATGGAGATGGCGGGCAGCGAGCCGGACCTGGTGTTTGCCGGAGACAGCGAGGGCGGGTTCCTCTTCCCGCGGTTTCTCCCGGCCTTCGACGCGATGCGGGCGTTGGGCAAGCTCCAGGAATTGCGGGCGCTGAGCGGACAGAAGCTGAGT
>DAOVEW010000096.1 GCA_030668755.1 Bacillota bacterium
GGTCGGCAGCCCCGAGGCCGTGGCAGAGCTGTGCCGCATCCTCAAAGCCGATCCAGATTCTGACATCAGGTGCCGCACCGCCGCGATCCTCGCCCAATTCGCCATTCCGGCGGCACAGGAAGCGGCCCGGACGGCCGCCCAGCACGATCCCGACCCGCGAGTTCGCCAGGCCGCCTCCGCCGCGCTCGGAGATATCCCCCCCACCGGCCCCGGCCTCTGAAGCCCGGCCTACGCCGCGTCGCGCCGCTTCGCGCGCGCGGCTAGCACCAAGCTCAGCCGCCTCACCATATCCCCATCCCCTCCGGCCCGCTCACCCTCACTCCTCGGCCCCGCCGCGACCGCCGCGCTCTCCGCGTTCTCCTGCGCGCTCGTCTCCTCCGCAGAGCGCAACTCCGAGCCGTCCACATCCCCCGAAGCGGCCTTTCCAGGCCCCGCCTCCGCCGCCTCCCGCACCGGGCGAACCGACCGCAGCAGCTCCGCCAGCGGCGCATCCGCCCAGCCCGTCACTTCGAGGAACCCGCGGGCCTTCTCCCCGGCGCGCTCACACAGAGCGCGCGCCGCGCGCCGCGCGCCCTCGTCTCCCGCGCACCACACAACTAGGTCCGCGTTGATCTGCCGAAGCTCCTCGCCGCGTCCCTCCTCCGGCATGGGGGCCGTGTGCCAGGAGCGCACCTCACACTCATACCGCTCAGCTCTCACCTCATCCCCCAGGATCCGTGCCACCACGAACTCCGCGTCTCCCATCTGACTGCCTCCCACCCTATCATTCGCTTGCAGATCCCCACAGTCCTGCAGCTCCGTCCCGCTCATCGCCCTTCCGCCCCCGTTTGGGAGGCGTGCGCAGCGCTCGCGCAGAAGTCCACTGCATGCTGCACCGACGGAGGACACCCGCATGACACGCATTCAGCGGGCCAAGGTTGGGTTTAGCAAGATCCAGGTCACCGAGGCCGGCCGCCTCGGCTCATTCGGCGTCCACGACGACCTCCACGCGCGGGTCATGCACGTGGAGGCCGGCGACGGCCCCGCCCTTATCATATCGCTGGATCACATGGGGCTCCTGCCCGCTCAGAGCGCCGCCGTCAAATCGCGCCTCGCCCGAAGCTGCGCCATTCCGGCCGGCCGCATCGTCATGTTCTACAGCCACACTCACTCCGGCGTCGAGTTCCGCGCCGGCGCCCTCGCCGCGCTCCTCGCCCGCGCCGCTGCCCAGGCTCGCGAGCGCGCCCGGCCGGCCGACATCGCATACGCCAAGGTGGACGTCGGACACCGATACAGCGTCAACCGGCGGGCCGACCTCGGCCACGACCTCGGCGCGGTCAGCATCATCTTCAACCGCAATGTGGCCGTGGACCTGAAAGAAGGAACCGAAGAAGTCGGCGCGCAGATTCGCGACTTCATCACGAGGGGCATCAACATCTGGGGCACGGATTACCTTCAGCCCGACAAGGACCCCGACCGGCCCGCCCGGCCCCTCTCCCGCCGCCAGGCCGACCTACTGAACGTGCTTCCTCGCAAGATCTACCTCGACGGCCCCGTGGACTCGGACCTCGAATGGCTCGCCTTCAGGACCCCCCGCGGCCGCTGGCTCGGCAGCATCGTCCGCTTCTCCGCCCACGCAGTCATCTGGCGCAAGGCCATCACCCGGCTGATCTCCGCCGACTACCCCGGCCCCCTTTGCTCCCATATCGAAGAGGCCACGAACGGCGCGCCCGCGCTCTTCGTCAACGGCCCCTGCGGCAACATCAAACCCCTTTACCCCGAGAACACCGAAGAGCAGATGAACCGCGTCGGAAGTTCGCTCGCCCGCAGGCTTCTCCGGCGCCGCTCCCGCCTGGCCTGGCATCCCCTGGGCCGCGTGGCCTTCGTCAAGTGCAAGGAGCGTTTCCACGTGCACCAAGACGTCAAAGACTACGCGGGCCGATGGCCCGTCCAGCAAGCCTCCCAGCGGTTCCACCGGCTCGCCCGGCGCGGCGACAATCCGCTCGCCATGAAGCGCGCCCTCGACTGGAGCCTCCGCTGCTGGGGCAACGCCGATATCGGCTGGCGTCGGCCGACCATCTCTCTGCCCTTCCACCTCATCGCCTTCAACGACGCCGCGCTGCTCGGGCTGCCCACCGAGGTCTGGTGCGAGATCGGCATGGCCGTCAAGGCCCGCACGAGGCCCAACCCCATCATCGTCGGCTCGCTCTGCGATGTCTGCACCAACTACGTCCCCCTGCCCGGCGCGCTCTCGGCAGGAGGTTACGAGGCCGTCAACTCCATGCTCGACGAGTCCGCCGGCGGCCGCTTCGCCGACATCGCCGCGGCCCTCGTCGAAGATAACCTCTACAGATGATCTTGTATTATAGTAACACAGGCCCACGATCGGCCTTGCACAGTAGGAAAACAGGGGGATTCCTGGCGAGTGATATGAGGTGCGTCTCGTGCATTCGGGGTCGCGGGGGCCATTTGGGTGCAGTCATCGTCAGGAGCCTTAGAAGCGAGTGAAAGGGGATGCGGGGGAAACGAATCGCCGGTTGTTTCCCCCGCCAGGCCTTTCCGCTCGGCATGGATATGCCGAGCGTTACCATAATACAAGAAACTCAATAGGAGAGAAGCCATGAAATTCGCAACCGACTACCTCTCGTTCAACACCAGCAAGCCGCGCGAGTACATCAACATTACCGACGAGGTTGCTCGCGTCGTGCGTGAAGGCGGCATCCGCGAGGGCATGGTTCTCGTCTCGGCCATGCACATCACCGCGGGAGTCTACGTGAACGACGCCGAGCCCGGCATTATCCAGGACATAGACGACTGGGCCGACCGCATCGCGCCGCAGGGGCCCGACTACCATCACCATCGCACCGGCGAGACCAACGGCGACGCCCACCTCAAGAGCATCCTGGTCCACCATCAAGTCGTCGTCCCGGTCACCGCCGGCGAGCTCGACCTCGGCCCCTGGCAGCAGATCTACTACGCCGAGTTCGACGGCCAACGCCGCAAGCGCGTCATCATCAAGGCCATGGGCGACTAGACCGTACCACCCCGCAGGCGACCCCCTCTGCCCCTCCCCTCCCCGGTGGGACCCGCTCCCAGCCTGTCGAAGGCGCCCCCGGCGCCTCCCCACCCGCGTCACCCGCCGGCCAGGCCGCCCGGCACAAGCTCCATCCCTCTAATCACGTACTCGTGCAACTCGGCCGCTCGCCGCCACGCTGCCGTGTGCTGTCCAACCGGGTCATACCCACACATACAAAGCGCCTGCTTTGCCCTCAGGATCGGCGTCACCCGCCGCTCGTACTCCCACCACCCCTCCGCACCGTACAGGCGCTCGCTCGCATATCCACAGCACCGAAGGCCGCTGGTACCAGCACTTGAGACCCGGGAGAGCCCCTCCGTGATCCGCAGGAGCTGCTTCTTCGCCGAAAAGCGGGATGGCCGGTAGTACACATCCGTCGTTCTGTCCAAGCGGAGCTTCCCTGCCGCCATTGCCCGGCACACATCCGCCCCAAGTCGTCCCACGCTCTGGCACAGGAGATCACGCCACCTCCCCGGCAGCGCGCACAGGCATGTGTCCCCCGCCGCCAGCCCCGCCGCCAGGAACCGCGCAGTCGCGTCGATCGCCTCGGCGCGGCTCGCCGGCAGCAAGCACAGGTGCGTCCCGTAGGGCACACTGCGGTCGGTTACTCCAAGAGGAACTCCGCGCCCCCCGCCGCTTCCCGAACCCGGATCGTCGTCTGACACCGCGGTGAGCTGAGGGCGCGCATAGTAGGCCTGACGCCCATCCTCGAACTGCACCACGATGAACAGACGTCCGACTTCTTTGACGCGACCAACTGTGCCGACAGGTATGCCCGGCAGACCTATGCCGGTGACAGCTCGATCTCCGACCTTCATTTCATTTCCACAGGAATCTCCACGATAGCAGCAATACGTCAGTTCGGAGTGAGCTGGCCAGTCGAGGTATCCCGCCGTTATCGCGTTACCACATACCCGGTACCTTCTCCGCCCATCCATCCCTGCTTTCACCTCTTCCACTGTGTTCGCGAAACGCGTCAACCGAAGCACATCGTTGTTCGCCACAGTTGTTGCGCGGTGCGAAACCCTCGCACGTCACGCCATCGCACACACCGCCCTCCAATGGCGGTCCCTCCTTCTCCTCGACGACCAATCCTCATGTCGTCACTCCCCGGTCCTCCGGCCGCACGAAGACGCCGACCTCCGCGCCAGAACGCCCCTTTGTTCGCCGCCCCCGACATAATCCGCTGCTTGTCACATGACTCGCCGCGCGATATCCTCTCTGCCCTTGCATTGCCCGACCCACCCCCCTATTCTCGTGCCGTCGGCGGCCGCTCTTTGCGGCCGCGATCAACCACTCGGCCCGAGACGGCCTCCGAGCTTAGCTCGGAGGCCGTTGCTTTTGCGGGGAGCAGAAGCGCAGGAGGGAAGGGATATGCAGACCGACATCGTCCGCCGCCCACCGGACGCCGCCTCAGACCTAAGCGGGGACCAGGACCAGGCCCTCACCGCCGTCTCTCAGGCCAGGGAGGCCATCAACCTTCGTCTGCTTCTGGAGCTAAGACGTCGCCTCAAGGGGGCCGCTGAGAGGGAGCTGGCACTGGGCGCGAACCGCATGCGCGGCCTCCGAGACGAGCTGCGCCGCGCAGAGGCTGAGCTTCGCCTGACCGCCCGCGCCCTGAGCGCCCGCTCGAACAACCTCGCGGCCACGGCCGAGCGCATCCAGAAAGCCCAGTCTCGCGCCGCTCAGGCCGGCGCCCGCCTCTCCTCGCTCGAAGAAGAGCATCAGGATCTGGCCCAGCAGCTCGCAAACGCGCACCAGGCGGCCGAGGCGCTCCAGGATTCGGTGCGCGTATCCCATCCTCACCGCAGCGGCACCCTCGAGTCCCTCCTCCTTGCCAGCCGGGGGCTCATGAACGACCTCGAACAGGCCGCCCGAGACGAGGCATCCCTCCGACAGCGCGGGTATGACCTCATTGACGAGACCCAGGGCTTCACCGCCCGCTGCGGCGCACTCCACACCTACTTTACGGCTGCCGGAAACGCCATGAACGCCATCTCCAGCGACCTCGAGGCCGGTCTGGACAGCCTGCCGAGCGCTGTGCAGGCCGCGCCCCAGAACCGGCCTGCTGCGCCCAGCGCAGCCACCTACAGATGACCTTGTATTATAGTAACACCGGCCCACCATCGGCCTTGCACAGTAGGAAAACAGGGGGATTCCTGGGGAGTGATATGAGGTGCGTCTCGTGCATTCGGGGTCGCGGGGGCCATTTGGGCCCAGTCATCGTCAGGAGCCTTAGCAGCGAGTGAAAGGGGGTGCGCGGGAAACGAATCGCCGGTCGTTTCCCCCGCCAGGCCTTTCCGCTCGGCATGGATATGCCGAGCGTTACCATATATACAAGAAACTCAATAGCACTGCTATTCCACTGTAAGAGGGGTGATGGGTTTGAGCATTGACGTCGAGATAAGCTGTGCCCCGCGCGGCCTCGCAGGAGCCTTCCTGTCGGCCGCTCTCTGCCTGTTTTCCCGCACCCGGCGCGCCGACATCTGGTGCTCGTGCGCCCGCCGCCTGGTGCGGCGCGGCAGGCCCCACTGGGCGCTCCCCCTATATCGCCGCGCCTGCGCCCTCGCCCCCGCCAACGTTCGTCTCTGGCGCTGGCGCGCGGCCGCCGCCATCCGTTCGGCCCAGCTCGAAGATGCCGGCCTCTGCTACCGCACCATTGCCAGGTTGGACCCCGGCAGCCCCCGCGCCCATGCCCGCCTCGCCGCCCTCTACGAGATCCTCGGCGCCCCTG
>DAOVEW010000334.1 GCA_030668755.1 Bacillota bacterium
CCGCTCGGAATGCCGCGGGAGGAGTTCGAAGCCGCGCTCGCAGAGCTCCGCAAGTTCACGGACCGCGCACACGAGTTCGGCATCACGGTGATCTCTTACGTCAGCGCGAACACGACCACCCATCGCGAAGGCGTCGTCGAGGAGGCCCCGCTTGCGCAGGCGTGGAGTGATCCCAAGATGTGGACGGTCTACGAGGACTTCTACGGACCGCGTCCCGAGGAGCCTCCATCCGAATGGTTCGAGAAGAAGCCTGACGGAACCTATGGCGGCCACGTCTGGATTCCGCCATGGGCCACCCATGAGCGCCACTACGAGCTGGCCGGTAGCTGTCACAGCCCCGGCTTCCGCCAGTACATGACCGGGATCATGAACATCCTACTGGCGGCCGGCATCGATGGCATCTATCTCGACCATTCCGAGGTCACCAACCCGTTCTCGAGCAACTCCAATCGATGCTTCCGCGAGTTCCTGGCCGCGCGTTGGTCTCCCGAGCAGCTCAAGCGGAGATTCGGCATAGAGGACCTCGCCGACGCCGAGCCGACAGACGATCAAAGCGATCCCCTATGGTCAGAGTCGATCCTCTTTGCTGCTGCAAGCGGGGCGGAATTTCATCGATTCCTGCGCGACCACGCACGGCAGCGCGACCCGGACTTCATCATGTCGGGCAACCTGTACGCTGCCTACTCCTTTCAGAATGCTGTGCTCGACGGCAGCGACATCCAACTCGCCGGTGCCATCGACACCTTCCTCTACAGCGAGCTTGCCTCGGAACACAGGAACATCCCGGGCACGCGCGACGGAGCGCGGGTGTCCGCTGCCCCCCTCAATCGCATGATCACCGCCTCCAGCCTCACCGGCGCCGCTACGACCTACACCCATTATCCCAACTCGCCGAACCCCATTCCGAGGCGAGAGGCGCTCTACAACATCCAGCGGCTCGCCATGGCAGAGGCCTTCGCAAACCACTGCGCGTTCCGCCGAGTCGAGGCGGACCACGACGAGGAGGTGCTGAACGCTGCCAGGTCAATCTATGCGCTGCTGAAGAGCGTCGAGCCAGATCTGCTCGGTGCCCGAATGGCCGCCAACGTAGGTATCGTCGCCTCTCTCGACAACATTTACCACCGGCGCTACTCCTATCATCTCCAGGTCTCGCGGGCCCTCGCCGACGCCGGAATCGCGCACGAGATGGTGGCGCCGCGCGACCTCACCCCCGATGGGCTGAAGCCCTACCGTGTCGTCATCCTTCCTAACACCGCAGTTCTCACCGCCGAGGCCTATGCCGTCATCCTCGATTACGAGGCCCAAGGCGGCAAGGTCGTTGCCTTCGGGGAGATCGGAACAGTCGATCGAGATGGAGGGCCTGGACCGGCAGCGCGGAGTAGCCGCAAGCTCCAGTCCCCTCTGATCCCGCTCGATGAGCGCAAAGCCAGGCGCGACGGGAGGCTCGACTGGGACGATGTCTGGGTCAGGCATGGCGCCTACGCCAGAGGCGAGTGGCCGGACGCCCTATGGCCCACGATCGAAGCAGTTGTTCGGGCGGTCGAGGACGCCATCGAAGGCAGGGCGACGGCCCGGCTTCTCGACTCGCAGGGAGTCGAGATCAGTGTCATGCAGCGACCCGGCAGCGCGGACCTCATCGTGCATCTGGTGAACTACGCCGTTGACCTCGACGGCAGTGTCACCCCCGCCGGCAGCGTGCGAGTGGCGATTGTGCCGCCTGACGGACGAGGTATCTCGCGCGTGGACTGGCGTGCCCTCGATGGCGTCAGCGAAACGCTGCAGACGGCCACCTCGAACGGACCCGTGGAGTTCACCGTGCCCAAGCTCGAGATCTACGGGATTGCGATCTGCCGGGCCGCGGCGGAGTGAGCCAGCAGCACCTACTGAAAGGAGCAGCCGTGGGGAGACTAGCATTGGCAGGAGGCCAGCCGGTGGCGAAGCTTGAGACGCCGGCCTGGCCCATAGTTGGGAGAGAAGAAGAGGAAAGGGCGATTGCGGTAACTAGAAGCGGTAACTGGTCCTACAACGGCCCGATGGAGGCTGCCTTCAACGAGGCCTGGGCCGCGTTCAACGGGTCAAAGCATTCCCTCCTTGTGTCCAACGGCACCGTTGCTCTCCAACTGGCGTACGAGGCGTTGGACATCGGCCGGGGCGACGAGGTGCTCGTTCCCGGCCTCACTTTCCAGGCCACCGCCTCGGCCGCTCTGGATGTGAACGCCGTCCCCGTTCTCGTGGACGTTGACCCCGACACCTGGTGCCTCGACCCGAAGGCGGCCGAGGCTGCAATCACTTCTCGCACGGCGGCTATCGTCCCCGTACACCTCGGCTGCAACCTGGCTGACATGGATGCCGTCCTCGATCTCGCAAGCCGCCACGGCCTCGCCGTCGTCGAGGACTGCGCTCACGCACACGGCGCCCAGTGGCGAGAGACATGCGCCGGCACACTTGGTGACATCGGCACCTTCAGCTTCCAGCAGAGCAAGTCCATCACTTGTGGCGAGGGTGGCGCGATATTGGTTCAGGACGACAGACTGTTCAGCCGGCTCGATCAACTTCGGAACTGTGGGCGCTTCTCCGAGCACCTCCCGGAGCAGAAGCATCGCTACCTCCAGTCCGGAAATTACCGCCTCACCGAATGGCAGGCCGCGATTCTCCTTTGCGCGCTGGACCGCGCGCCGGAGCTAATGGAGCGCCGTGACGCCTGCGGCTCCCGTCTCGACCAACTGCTCCAATCAGCGCCCGGCGTCCAGCCGCTCAAGCGGGACGAGCGCATCACCCGTCGCAACTACTACACCTACCCGTTCCGACTCATTGCCGAGAAGTGGGAAGGAATCGACCGAGACAAGTTCTGCCGGGCCCTCTCCGCCGAGACCGGGGTCAGCTTCTGGCCCTACTGTGATGCGCTCAACGACGATCCGCTCTACCAACCCCACACCAAGCGGCG
>DAOVEW010000264.1 GCA_030668755.1 Bacillota bacterium
GTCACGGGGCTGCTTCCGGCTGCCCTCGGCGTCGGAACGGCCGGGCGCGGCCGTCTACTGCATCACGATTCCGCCGCCCAACGTCACTGGCTCTCTCCATATAGGCCATGCGCTTCAGCACAGCATCCACGACGCCATCGCCCGTTGGCGGCGGCTGTGCGGCGACCGGGTGCTCGTGGTGCCGGGCACCGACCACGCGGCCATCTCCACCAACATGAAGGTAGAGCAGGCGCTGGCGGAGCAGGGAACCTCCCGGCACGACCTGGGGCGGGAGGGCTTCCTGGAACGCTGCTGGGAATGGACCCGCAAGTACGGGGGCCAGATCATCGAGCAGTTGAAGGCCCTCGGGTGCTCGTACGACTGGGAGAGGACACGGTTCACTCTCGATGACGGCTACTCTCGGGCGGTGCTCGAGGCCTTCGTTCGTTTCTACAGACGGGGGTGGATCTACCGCGGACATCGTGTGGTGAACTGGTGTCCGACCTGTGAGTCAACGGTCTCCGACCTGGAGGTCGAGCATGTGAACCATCAGGGACAGCTCTGGCACATCCGCTATCCGCTGGCGGAAGGGGATGGGGGGATAGTGGTGGCCACCACCCGGCCGGAGACAATGCTGGGCGACACAGCGGTTGCCGTGAACTCGCAGGACCCGCGCTACCGGGAGCTCCACGGCAAAGAGGTGGTGCTGCCGCTGATGGACCGGCGTATACCGGTCATCTGCGACGACGTGTTGGTGGACCCCGAGTTCGGCACCGGGGCAGTCAAAGTGACGCCGGCGCATGACCCGAATGACTTCGAGGCCGGCCAGCGCAACGACCTTCCCTCGGTGGTCGTCATCGGGCAGGATGCGCGGATGACGAAGGAGGCCGGCCAGTACGCGGATCTCGACCGGTATGAGGCGCGCCAGCAGATCCTGGACGATCTCGACGCACAGGGCCTGCTTGTGAAGACCGAGGGGTACGTGTACACGGTCGGGCGCCACGACCGGTGCGGCACCGTGCTGGAGCCGCTGCTGTCGGAGCAGTGGTTCGTGCGGATGTCGGAGCTGGCGAAGATGGCGCTGGGCGTGATCGAGGACGGCAAGGTTGGGGTCTCCTATGTGCCGGACCGCTTCCGCCAATACACAGTCGAATGGCTGGGGAGCCTGCGAGACTGGAACATCGCACGGCAGATCTGGTGGGGCCACCGGATACCGGTGTACACCTGCCGGGAGTGCGGAGAGGCTATGGTGCAGGTGGAGGCCCCGGACAAGTGCGAGAAGTGCGGCGGCCAGGTGGAGCAGGACCCCGACACGCTGGACACGTGGTTCTCATCGGCGCTCTGGCCCTTCGCGGCGCTCGGCTGGCCCGACGAAGAGGAATTGGGGGCGGCCTGCAATGAAGGAGTCTATCCGACGGCGGTCATGATCACGGCGCGGGACATTCTCTATCTCTGGATCGTGCGGATGATCATGACGAGTCTGGAGTTCACCGGGACGATCCCCTTCCGTCAGGTGCTGGTTCATCCTACAGTGCTGGACATCGAAGGCCGCCGAATGAGCAAGTCGCTCGGCACCGGTCTCGATCCCCTGGAGCTGATCTCGAAGTACGGAGCGGACGCGACGCGTTTCAGCCTCCTGTACCAGTGCGCATCGGACCAGGATATCCGCTTCGGGGAAGAGCGCACCGAGATGGCGCGCAACTTCTGCAACAAGATATGGAACGCGAGTCGCTTCGTTCTAATGAATATCAGCGGCGATTTCGCGCCGGCCGAGGATGTGCCGCGGCTGATAGGAGAGGACGGATCGCTGGCAGAGCGGTGGATTCTAAGCCGCCACGCCAGGGCGCTGGAGGCCGTTAACACCGCGCTGGACTCGTTCGAGATGGCCGAAGCGACGCGAGCGCTCTACAGCTTCTTCTGGTCGGAGTTCTGCGACTGGTTCGTCGAGATGTGCAAGCCCGCTCTCCGGTCCGGCCGCTGCGAAGGGGAGCGGGCGCGCCAGGTGCTTTGGTTCGTCTTGGAGCGCTCTCTGCGCGCGCTTCACCCGTTCCTGCCATTCACGACGGAGGAGATATGGCAGCAGATTTCGGGGACGCGCGGCGCGCTCATCGAAGCAAGCTGGCCGGAATGGCAGGCTGAGTGGCGTGACGAGCAGGCGGAGCAAGAGATGGAGACGCTGATGGGCGTAGTGGTGGCAGCGCGGAAGCTGCGGGCCGACCAGAAGGTCACATCCGGGCAGCGGGTGAGCATCGCCGTGGCATCCGGTTCAGAGGCCCTGCGCCGCGTGGTGAGCGAGAATGAGGAGGCGATTCTGCTGCTGGCGCGCGGACGTGACCTGTCGCTGAGCGCGGACGCCGGCGCGCGCCCCGCGATGGCCGAAGTAGTGCAGTGGCGCGGGCAGACGGCCGCGGTATCAATAGTGAGGAAGGTGTCGAAGCAGGAGCTTCAGCAGCAGCGCGAGCGGCTTGAGCGAGAGCTGTCTCGGCTGGCGGAGGAAGAGAAGCGATTGCAGGAGAAGTTGCACAACCCGCAATTCCAGGCCCGCGCGCCCGCACAGGTGCAGGAGAAGACCCGCGCGCGGCGAGCGGGACTGCAGGAGCGCCGAGAGGCTCTGGAGGCCCAGCTTGCCGAGGTCGCGGGATCCTCGAGCGAGTGAGCGGGGAGCGCACAGCGCCGAGTTTGAGGGAGATGGAGGCGGGGAAGAACTCTCTTGCAGGCCCTGACTTATGAAGGAAGGCGAGAAGTGTGAGTGATCTGGGCTTCGATCGCTATATGACGTACTTGACAGCGGTCATCTATTGGGCCCTGGTAGTCTGCTGGCTCGCCATCATCATCTTCTACCTTCGGCAATACATGCGGTTCCGGCGAATCTACCCGCTCGTGACGACCCTCCTTATCGTCCTTTTTATCGACGGGACCCGAACGCTCATCGAGAGCCTCTACTTTGGCGCCCGCTATACGGCGAGGACAGGCCTGATCGCGCCTCAACTGCACGCGCTGCTCGACCAGCCCTACTATGTTGCCATTCCGAAGACCATCAACCTCCTGGCCGCGCTCGTTATCATCTTGGTGATCGTCCGCCATTGGTTCCGCAATCTCGAGGAAGAAGAACACCGCCGACGCGCGGTGGAGCAGTTCCGCTCAGAGCTGCTCTCGCTGGCCTCGCACGAGCTGCGGGCTCCCCTCACCTCGATCCGCGGCTACGCTAGCACGCTGGTGAGCGAGTTCGGACACCTGCGCGAGGCGACGCAGAAGGAATTTCTGGAGGGCATTGCTTCAGAGGCCGAGCGCCTCAGCCATCTCATCTCTGACCTGTTGGACATGAGCCAGATTGAGGAGGGGAGACTCCGACTCGACCGACGTGCAGTTCCGCCAAAGCAGCTCTGCGAGGCCGCGGCCCGCAGGGCTGTCCATCCAGACCTGAAGCACGAACTGCGCACGGACATCGCCCCCGACCTTCCGGAGGTG
>DAOVEW010000200.1 GCA_030668755.1 Bacillota bacterium
CGTGCCGCCCGGCGAGGCGACGGCATCCTTGAGCGAGCCCGGATGCTGTCCGGTTTCTTGCACGAGCTTCGCGGCTCCGGCGACGGTCTGCACTGCGAGGCGCTGAGCGATGGACCGGGGCAGCCCAGCGGCGACACCTCCGTCGGCAAGGGCCTCGATCATGACGAAGACGAAGGCCGGGCCGCTGCCTGAGAGCCCGGTCACCGCGTCCATCAGGTGCTCGCCAACCTCGACGACGTCGCCGACCGACCGCAGCAGTCGCACGAGGCTCGCCAGCCGGTCGGCGGCGAGGCCGGGGGCCGCCACTGCGAGCATACCCGCTTCCACCAGCGCCGGCGTGTTGGGCATCACGCGGGCGAGCGCGGGCTGCGCTCCCGCCAGGGCCTTGCGGATCGCCCTGAGCGGCACGCCGGCCGCAATCGAGACCACTGTCTGTTCCTTCTCCAATACCTGTGCGATCTCCTCGACGACGGGCGCGATGGTGGGGGGCTTGACTGCCAGCAGGACGAATTCGCTGGAACGGGCGGCCTCGACGTTGCGTTCGGCGCGCGCAACACCGCACTCGTCCGCAAGGGCGGCCGCGCGCTGCCCGTCTGCATCTGAGACGATTATATTGTCGGGGGAAAGGGCTTCGGCACGGAGGATGCCGCGCACGAGCGCACCTCCCATGTTGCCGACGCCGATCACTCCGAGGGTGAACTTGGCCGCCATCGCAGCCCTCCTATAGGCCAACGACCGGAGGGACACCCTCCGGCGTTGGGACTCTGCGGGCCCCCCGCCGGCGGCGGGGGGCTCTGCTATACGGCGTGCGGCCGACGGACTAGATCTCCTGCCAGAAGCTCGACTGCGGCGTGGGGGCCGCGTTCTCCTCTTCGGCCATGATTCCTATGTTGTGGGGCGTTACCAGGTAGACGCCGTCGCCGGCCTGCTCCAACTGTCCGCCCAGCGCGAAGGTAGCGCCGGCGAGGAAATCGAAGACCCGCAGCGCGTGCTCGGGCTGCACTTCCTTGAGGTTGACAACCACCGCGCGTCGGCCGCGCAGGCAGTCGACGCAGATTCTCGCCTCTTCCTGGTCACGCGGCCGCCGGATGAAGATCTCGCCCGCGCGCGAGCTAAGTTTGATCAGCCTTTCTCGGCGCCGAGGGGCAGTGGAGGCCTCATCCTCTTCGCCCGGCGGCAGCATGGTGTAGTCGTCCTCTGCGAACAGCCATGACCTGATTCTCTCGACGATGCCGATCATGCGGTGGTCCTCCCATCGATCCTTGCTGTAGCTTATTGCTGTGTCGCCACTGTGATTGCCGCTCCCGGCTGTCGCGCTACTCGGGCCGGGGTCCGAAGATACCGGTTCCTACGCGAACCAGGTTTGCTCCCTCCTCGATGGCTATCTCGAAGTCGTGGCTCATGCCCATCGACACCCACTTCATCTCGGCCTCGCCTCGGTCCTCGAGCCTGCCGGCGAGATCGGCGAGGAGCCGGAACTCGGAGCGGGCACTCTCAGGGTTCGGGTCCCAGCGGCCGACAGTCATGAGGCCTTGCACCCGGAGGCCGCGCATCTCACTCACTGCCTCCAGCAGTTTCTCGACCGCGTCGGGAGCGACGCCGGACTTGGCGCTCTCCCCGGAGGTGTTCACCTGGAGAAGAATGTCCACGCTCCCTCCGGCGGCCTCAGCATGCCTTCCGATGGCGGCGGCGAGCCGAGGGCTGTCAACAGTCTGGATCATGTCGAAGATCTGAACGGCCTGCTTCGCCTTATTGCGCTGCAGGTGCCCTACCATGTGCCAGCGCGCGCCCTCTGGGACCTCGGAAAGCTTGGCGGCGGCCTCCTGGACGTAGTTCTCGCCGATATCTCTTATGCCGGCGCCGATGGCCTCGCTGATGCGCTCGGCGCTGTGGAGCTTCGAGACGGCGACGAGCCGTATATCCTCCGGCCTGCGCCCTGCTCGCTCCGCGGCGCGGGCGATACGCTCTCGAATCCGGGCCGCGTTCGCGGCGATATCGGCGCCAACTCCGTGCTTCGACATCGCCGATCTAACCTCCAGAAACCGCCGTGGCCCTTGAATATACCACATCCGACCGGGGTCACATAATGAAGCCTCCGGCCGCCCTTTCAGGCACGGCCGGAGGCGGTTCAGATCAGGGGATTGCGGGCTAGAGCGGCAGCCCGAATGCCCTCGCTACGTAGACGGCCATTTGGTCGCGGGTGACAGGGTCAGCGGGATGGTAGAGGCCGTCTTCGTAGCCCTCGACCACGCTGTGCTCGACGCAGTATTCGATGTGCTTCCAGCCCCAGCGCGTGTCGGGGACGTCGGGGAAGCCGCGAGGGTCGAGAGGGACGTAATCCTCAAGCGCGGCCTCGCCGGTGGGGGCGACCATGGCTCTTGCGACATACACGGCCATCTGGTCGCGGGTGACTTCGTACTCGGGATGGTAGAGGTCGTCGTCGTATCCGGCGACGACGTTCTGGGCCGCCGCGTACTCGATGTGCTCGTATCCCCAGTCGCCCGCGAGCACATCGGGGAAGGTGGGCTCGCCGGAGGGGTCAGGCACGTTCTCCTCGCCTTCAGCGAGGGCGCGGGCGATATAGACCGCCATCTGCGCCCGCGTCACCGGCCAATCCGGATAGTAGTTGCCGTCCCCGTATCCTCCTACGATGCTCGACTGATACGCCGACTCCACCTCCCAGAATGCCCAGTGCGCCTCCTCGGGATCGTTTGGCCCTGGCACGTCCGAGAAGTGCCCTAAGTACGGCACCACAGCGACCCCGCAGTAGGTCTGCACCTCCGCCTCTCCGTCACTCACGATCAGCCGCACCGAGTGCGGCCCTGGCGGCAGGTATACCTCGATGATCGGACCCGTGCCCAGCACGGGGCAAGAGCTGTACGAATCCATAACATCCTGCCACTCGAACGTGAGCCCATCGCCTTCCGCGTCGAATGTCTCCGATGCGTCCAACGTGACCAGCGCCCCCGACGGGCAATCCTGATAGAGCAGTTGGAACCGCGCCATCTCCGGATCGGGCGCGTGGTTCCATCCAATCGGCGGCACCTCGTACACCCCCGCCTCCTCGCTCAGCTCATGCACCGGATCGTACAGCCGCACCAGCTCTCCCGGCGCGAGCGGCCGCAGGAACTCCATGTCCAGCAGGAAGTCCGGCCCCACGGTCTCCACGGCGATCACCTCTCCGGCGAACACGCCGTTCTCGTCACACGTCCCGAGCATCACTTCCGCGCCCGCGACACCGAAAACCCGCGATCCCAGCGCCCCTGCCGTCGGCGCGCCGAGAAACCGCGGCGCGAACGCCGCGTAGTCTCCCGACCGACCCTCGACGGACGCCTCTGCCTGCCCGTCGCTATCTGCGTCAACCAGGAACGTGACAGGCTCGAACAGGTTCACCGCATCGTACGTCGCGTAGCCCCCCGGCGCCACCCCGATCCCCGGAGCTTCCGGCCACACATATACCTTCTCCGCGGTCTCCAGCGCCGGGAACTCCGCCGCCGTCGCAAACGGCGTCTCCTCCACCGCGTCCGGGACTCCGTCCGCGTTCCCGTCCGCGATCACCAGCACTTGCTTCGCCGCGCCGTCCAGCACCCACAGCGAGCCCTCACCGGCATCATAGGCGATCCCCCACGGTTCGCACCCCGGAATCGCGACGTTCAGCACCTCACCGATCACCTCTGCCCCGGCGATCTCATATCCCAGAATCACCCCGTTCTCACCGCTCACGCCAGCGACGAACAGCACATCGTGCTCCGTCCCGACCGGCAGCTCTCGCCGGCCCTCGAAGTCATGCGCCTCATCAATCGGCAGCTGCTCCGCCACCCCCATGTCCCGGGTCGCCACCGAGCAGTACAGCACGTCCACATCCACGAACCAGGAAGCCGTCACCGGATCCCCGGCCAGGTCCGTCGTCGAGCAGATGAACCCACCACAGCCCCCGTTCGGCGTCGCGCTCACCGCGAACGGCCCCAGCCCCTTGCGCCACAGCTCCTCTTCCGCCGCCTTCTTCTTCCGGTTCAGCTCCTGCTCGAGCTGCTCCCGCCGCGTCTTTACTAAGATCGGATCCCCCCGCGGCTGCGGCACTGAGTAGAACCCCTCCGGCTCCCCCAGCGCCTCCAGCACCTCCAGCTCCTTCTCG
>DAOVEW010000068.1 GCA_030668755.1 Bacillota bacterium
GAAGGAGGATCGCTGGGGCGATCCGATACCGGCACTCGATGTGGTCGCGTTTGAGCGGGACGCTCGCTTCGCCCTCGATGAGCTCGGGTTCAACAGCTTCCGGCTGGACTTGGAGGGGCTCGGCGGGGGGACCTACCACTCCCGTCGCCCGGGCAAGATCGCCGGCTACGAGCAGGGAACTCCGAGGTACGAGACCGCCTTCCGGCGCTACGCACGGGCGGTTCAGACCTACTTGCAGGAGAGGGGATGGCTCGACGAGGCCTACATCTACTGGTTCGACGAGCCGGAGGAAAAGGACTACGACTTCGTCCGCGAAACCATGGAGAGAATCGAGCGCGTCGCACCCGAGCTGACACGGATGCTCACCGAGCATCCCACGAACAAGCTGTACGGCGCGGTTGACCTCTGGTGCCTGCCCACCTTCACGCTCGACCCGGAGACCGCCCGCATCCGGCAGCGCGTCGGCGAGGAGATCTGGTGGTATCTGTGCACGGCCCCCAAGGCGCCCCACTTCACACTCTTCCTCGATCACTACGGCACCGAGATGCGGCTCTGGCTCTGGGAGACGTGGAAATACGGGATCGACGGCATACTCGTCTGGCAGAGCAACTACTGGACCTCTGGAAGTGCCTATCCGGAGCCGTTGCTCCAGAATCCCTGGCAAGACCCGATGAGCTGGATGTCCGGCTACGGACTGGAGAAGGGAGGCCGCCGCCCCTGGGGCAATGGCGACGGCCACTTCCTCTACCCGCCGAACCGTGACCCCGAGCACGATGACACCAAGTACGTACAGGGCCCCATCCCATCCATCAGATGGGAGCTATTGCGCGACGGCATGGAGGACTATGAGTACTTCTGGCTCCTTCGCCGGGAGATCGAGCGCCTGAGGGACTCGGGCGTTGCCCCATCCGTCTACGAGGCCGAGGAGAAGCTGCTGGAGGTTCCGGAGGAGATCTGCCGCGGCCTCACCGAGTTCACCATCACACCGGAGCCCATCTACGAGCATCGGCAGAAGCTCGCCGAGGCAATAGAGCGCCTTACGGGCTACTAGTCGAATGTCCATGTGGCGCTGATATCCGCCGGCCGTTTGGCCTGGGCCCGCGGGGACGGCTATCCCCGGGACTTATCGCTGCATGTCAGGCGGCGCGTTCGCGACACAGGACCGCGTGCCGCAATCCCGAATCTACAGCGTGAATGCGATCGAGCAGCGTGCGGCGGAATAAGATAATTCTCCTGGTGGGAGCTGCACTGCTTGTGGGAGCCGCGGCCGGGCTGCTGCTCCGCGGCCGACATGGGAGAGCAGTGCCGCGGCGCGATCGGGGGTCCGGCGTGGAGCACACCAACCGACTGATCGACGAGAAGAGCCCGTATCTCCTCCAACACGCCCGTAACCCGGTGGACTGGTATCCGTGGGGGCCGGAGGCCTTCGCCGAGGCGAAGCGCCGGGACAGGCCCATCTTCCTCTCCGTGGGCTACTCCACGTGCTACTGGTGCCACGTGATGGAGCGGGAGAGCTTCGAGAACGAAGACATCGCCCAGGTCCTGAACGACAACTTCATCGCCATCAAGGTTGACCGGGAGGAGCGGCCGGACATAGACCAGATATACATGGCAGCCCTGCAGGTCCTCACCGGACGCGGCGGCTGGCCGATGTCGGTGTTCCTCACGCCGGACGGGAAGCCGTTCCACGGCGGCACCTACTTCCCGCCGGCGCAGTTCCGAGAGACTCTGGCCCGCGCGGCCCGCATGTACCAACAGGAACGCAAGGAGGTGCTGCAGACGACCGAAGAGGTGGTGGACCAGGTGGCCGCAATGGCCGGCCCTCGACCGCGGCCGGCAGAGGGGAAGCTCGACCGCCGGGTCGTCCGCCGCGCCCTCGAGGTGCTGCATCGTGAGTTCGACGTGGAGCACGGCGGATTCGGCGGCGCCCCCAAGTTCCCGCCGCACAACGGACTCACCCTCTTGCTTCACGAGTACAGAGGAACCCGCGAGGCGGGGCTGCTTCAGATGGCCGCACGGACGCTCGAAGCGATGGCGCTCGGCGGGATTCACGATCAGTTGGGCGGGGGTTTCCACCGGTACGCGACCGATGCCGAATGGCTCGTGCCTCACTTCGAGAAGATGCTCTGCGACAACGCGCTGCTCATAGGCAACTACGTGGAGGCCTATGCGCTGACGAAGGATCCCTTCTTCCGCGCGGCCGCCGAGGACATCTGCGCGTGGGTGGAGCGCGAGATGACCAGCCCCGAGGGCGCCTTCTACACGGCCCTCGATGCCGAAAGCGAGGGGGTCGAGGGCAAGTATTACATCTGGACGCGACGCGAGATACTCGACCTCCTCGGCGAGGGCGAAGGCGCGCTCTTCTGCCGCGTATACAACGTCGAGGAGACGGGCAACTACGCAGAAGAGGCCACCGGCCGCCGTACGGGCGGGAACATTCTGCACCTCAAGCAGCGGCTTCCCGAAATTGCGGGAGAGATGGGCATCCCGGCCGCAGAGCTGGAGGCGCGTACGGCGCGCGAGAGACGGAAGCTTCTCGATGCCCGCGGCCGCCGCGTCCGGCCCCGCCGCGACGACAAGGTCCTCACCGCGTGGAACGGCCTCATGATCGGAAGCTTGGCCTACGCCGGTCGCGCTCTCGAGGAACCCCGCCACGTCCAGGCTGCTGAGCGGGCCGCCCGGTTCGTGCTCGACAACCTCTCCGAGAACGGACGACTGCTGCGGCGATGGCGCGACGGCGAGGCGAAGTACCCAGGCTACCTCAAAGACTACGTCTACCTCGCGCAGGGGCTGCTGGAACTGTACGAAGCCACCGGTGATCGTCACTGGTTCGAGCGGGCGCGCAAGCTGATGGACGCGGCGATAGCGGAGTTCTGGGACGAGGCCGATGGCGGCTTCTTCGTCACCGCGGAGCGCGGCGAGAGACTGTTCGCCCGCCCCAAGGACGCGCTCGACCATCCGCTGCCATCCGGCAGCGGCACTGCGGCGCGGGTGCTGCTCTACCTGGGCGAGATCACTGGCGACGATCGCTACCTCGACTACGTCGAGGAAACCCTCCAGGCTTTCACTCCGTGGATGGAGCGCGCACCGGTGGGCACCGAGACGCTGCTGCTCGCCACCTCGATGTACCTGGAGCGGCACCCGCAGCCGACGGCCGCTCGACCCGCCGCCTCCCGCCAGCGCGGGTTCGTCGCCGAGAAACACCCCGTGAAACTGACCGCGACGCCGTCCGCGGGCCGCGTCGTTCCCGGCGAGAGCTTGCAGATCAAGCTGAGCATCGAGATAGCTAAGGGATGGCACATCAACTCACATCGGCCCCTAGAGGACTTCCTCATCCCCACTGCCGTCGCCGTGAAGGCCGGACTGCCCGTCGAGGTAGGTGAGATCGCCTATCCACAGGGAACCGACATCGAGCTCGCCGGCGACACGCTCTCCGTGTACGAGGGAAAGATCGAGCTGGTCGCGCCGCTAACGGTCGCCGACGACGCACAGCCCGGCCGCGGGTCGCTCTCGCTCAGCCTGCAGTTCCAGGCCTGCGACGACAATAGCTGTCAGATGCCGGACCGGCTGGAGGTGGACGTGCCGATGGAGGTAACAAGCCGACCCGCACCAAGCAAGTCCTGAAGCGCGGCCTACTCGGCAAGGTGATCCCGAACTGACCTCGGCTCCACCCCAAAGGTCTCTCGCATCTCCGTGATGTCACAGGCGTTATCTTCGAGCAGCATCGTGAGCTGGTCGGAGGTCAGCGGGAATCGAGGAATGACTCGGCTCAGCACCGCGACTGCGGGCCGAAGCAGCGGGATGGGCAGGTGCAGCTTCACGAGCTCGACTCCCTCGGACTCCGCCACGAGGTCGATCAGTTGCTCGAACCCGTACGTCTCAGGTCCGCCAAGCTCGTACGTCCGGCCGACCGTCTCTGGTCTCCCCAGCGCTCCCACGAAGCAGGACACTACATCCTCGACCCAGATCGGTTGGATGAGGCTCATGCCGCCGCCCAGAATCGGCACGATGGGGGCTCGCCGCACCAGGCTCCGAATCTGCGGCAGGAAGCTGCCGCCATCCCCGAAGATGACAGATGGTCTGAAGATCGTCGTCTGCAGCCCGGACTCTCGTACAAGCTCCTCCGCGCGCCACTTCGTTCCATGATAGCGACTGCGCGCGTTGGGCCGAGTGCCCAGGGCGCTCATGTGCAGCAGCCGCGGCACCTCGGCCTGTCGGCAGGCCTCGATGACCGAGCGCATGCCCTCCACGTGGACGCGCCGGAAGCTCGCGCCCCTCCGCTCCCGCAATATCCCCACCAGGTGGATCACAGCTTGACAGCCGCGGGCCGCTTCCCCGACCGCGGCCGTGTCCGTGATGTCGGCCTGCACTGGTTCCGCGCCCGGGACGTCGTGTGGGCTGCGCGCGAGCGCTCGCACCTGCTCGCCCTGTTGGTGGAGGCGAGCTATCAGGTGACGACCAACGAATCCCGTTCCTCCCGTGATCAGTATCATCGTTACCACCGACCGGGCCCGCGTTGGCGCGCACTCCCGTGGGTATTCTTCCGCAGAACTACTCGCATCGATCCGTCATAGACGGGGAAGCACCGCGCCATGGCCGGACAAACGCCACCACATGGCGACACCGAGGGCGGCGGTCAGCGCGAGGCAGATCAGCGCGTCTCTCCAACGGAACCGCAGCTCCAGGTAATCCGTTCGCCGCCCCGAGGCGCCGTAGCCTCTCGATTCCAGCGCCATCGCCAGCAGATCCGTGTTGCGAATCGCGCAGATGACGGCCGGGATTAGGAGCGGCACGTGGCGGCGCAGACGTGTGAGCAGGCCGCCGGATTCCAGGTCGAGCCCGCGGGACTTCTGCGCCTGGATGATCGTGTAGGCCGATTCCGCGAATGTCGGCACGAAGCGAAAGGCGAGCGAGAACGCGAAGCTGACCGGGAACGGCAGCCCCAGCCGCCGCAAGCCGCTCGTGAACTCCTCCACCCGCGTGGTCGACAGAAACACGAGGCCCGCCGCCACCATCGCGTCCAGCCGCAGCCCGACGGCAAGGCCGTACAGCAGTGACTCACGCGTAACGCTCAGCGGCCCGAGGCGGGCCACAAGTGTCGGCCCTCGGAGCATGAGGGGCCAGAGGACTACGCTGAAGAGGAAGAGCAGCACGAAGATGACCCGCAGCCGCCATAGGTTGACGAAGCACCGTCCGATCCCAGCGGCGAGTACGATGGCGGCCACCGCGGCCGCGACGTACCCGGGGTGATTGAATACGAGCGTCAGCGCGAAGGCGACGAGAAGGCCGAACAGCTTCGCGCGGGGGTCGAGGCGATGCAGTGCGGTGTTGTGGTCGAGATAGAGATCCACGCCGCCAATCCTTCGTCGCCGCTGCGCAATGCCCCTGTCCCGGCAACGGCCCGTCGTGCCGCCTCGTGCTCAGAAGTGTGTTCCCTCGCGAAGGGAGAGTCCTGCGCCGCCGGTCCCAGACGACTGCGAGCTGACCGCGAGCGCAGGAGAAGACCGTCGAAGCAGTGAACTTAGTTGTGGTGGCCCGGTGGGGTTGCGGCCTGCGTGCTTGAGGTGATCGAGCGGTGGCCAAAAGACCGAGCGTGCGCAAAAGGAGAAGCCCGCGGCTTGCCCTGGGCCTCCCAGTGGTCGGCGCTCTCTTGGTCGCGCTCTTCTGGGCGCGGCCGTGGGCCGACTCGGCCATGACCGCCTCCATCGCGGTCTCCACCGATGAGGGTAGGACAGTCACCGCGTACGAGACGAAGATGATCTTCTCCGGACGCGGGAACAGCCGCCCGGTCCGAAGGGCGGTGCTCGACCTGAGCCCGTGGGAGGGCCAGCTCATTCGGCTGGACGTCCGCGGCAGCGTGACTCCCCGCGCCGCGAATGGAGGGACGAGCGGCTTCGTGGGATGCGCTCTGGAGCTGCTGGAGCCGAACGCGACGCAGGCTCTCGAGTTCGTCGGATGGCAGCAGGGGAGCAGGCAGAAGCTGCACCTCGGTCCGGCCGGGCCGCGCGCCGTGGACCTCGACGCCGAGGGCAAGCAGCGCTTCGCCGTCGCGACAAAGGGCACGCTGTGGCATGTGCTCGAAGTGCCGCCGGACAGTCGGCTCCGCATCTATCTCAAGCCCGTGCTGGCGCTCGACATACCGGACCGCCCTCGCCCGTTTGTTCCCGAGACGATGGTCCGCGAGTCTTCGCCCATTCCGCCGCCCGCGCGGCAGCACGGCCGGCCGCCCGATGTCTTCATCTACCTGATCGATGCGCTGCGCGCCGACCACCTGGGATGCTATGGATACCAGCGCCCGACGTCACCCGTCATCGACGCGTTTGCCGCCGAGGCGGCGCTCTACGAAAATGCGCACACTCCCAGCACTTGGACGCGTCCCTCGGTGGCCACCATACTCAGCGGCGTCTATGCAAGCGTCCACGGCGCAATGCACGAATCAGACGCCCT
>DAOVEW010000029.1 GCA_030668755.1 Bacillota bacterium
AGATCCGTCCGGCCTGCTACAATGCCTAGGTCTGCCTGCTGCAGACCGGGATGGCGGTCGCCTCCGGCGACCTACCCATTGGACCATCGCCTCTATCGGCCCGAGATCGGGAGGTTTGTGCAGCAAGATCCGGTTGGGAGCGGGGTGGGGGTTCGGCGGCCGGCTCGGCACACCGGAAGGCTTTTCTCTGTGGTGCGAGCGCCCGTCGGTCGGGTGGAGACATCCAGAGCGCGGAAGGGAGTGCCGCGTTGGGCTATTATGTGGGCGGTGCTCTGGGAGCGTTGCTGCTCCTCTGGTATACCGTGGCCATGGCATGGGCCTCGTCGGTCGCGAGACACCAGCCGGAGCTGCGCGAATCCGCCCAGCAAGTACGCTATGGGTGGCGCTGTCCGCGGTGCGGCCGAACCTACACTCCCTCCTGCAAGGTGGATAAATGCGGTGGGCCGCTGGTCTGGGTGCAGCGCGGGACGCGCATCAAGTGCGCGCGGTGCCATCGCTGCTTCATCGCCCACCCGATGCTCTTCCGACAGACTCCGCGGGCACGCCGGATGTGGTGCCGGCAGTGCAATTGGGTGGGTGTTGTGAAGGACTGGAAGATCGGCTAGCGGACCTCTTTCGCCAGCGTCAGCCACGTGTAGCGGGGGTGGAAGCCCAGCGCGCGGTGGTAGAGGTTCCACGCCGGCGCGTTGTCTCGCCACACGTGCAAGTGAGCGGCCTCCGCACCCGTCTTCAGCGCGGCCTCCAGTGCGCAAATGACGACGAGTTTCCCAAGACCTCTCCCTCGCCAGTCCGCGGCCACCTGGACGTTCGTCAGGCCGAAGAGGCGCCGCCCATACTGTCTTTCATATTCCGGCCAGAGCCCGTAGGCCGTCATCGCGATAGTTTGGTCACCGCGCCCGAGCTCGACGAGAGTGCGCGAGGGGAAGAGGTCGGATCTGACGTGCCGCTCCGTGAGATGCAGTCCCCATTCGCGTGCGCGTTCCCACAGGGGCTCCGCGTCGGCCGCGAGCCGAGCGCCGCACTCGCCATCTAGAAGATCGAGCTCCGGCGTTCCGTACTCCGCCGTCGGTTTGAAGTCATGCTCGCTTGCGAGCTCGAGGAGGCCCCGACGCCGGGCACTGATGCCTGGCATTTCGTAGGCGCCCGCAATGCCATTGTAAAAGGGCTGCGTGCCATACACCCAGCTCGGCCCCAGCAGCATTCGGCGCGCTCCGGCCTCGTGCAGGCGCTCGACGGCCGCCGCGAGGAGGTCTCCGGACAGAGCGCGCTCTGATTCCGGCGCGACCAGAGCATAGATGTGCCCCTCAGAGCGGTCTACGGCACGCTCCGAATGCCGCGACCATTGGTTCGTCCGCGGGCCGAAGTGGACGAAGCCGAGCGCCCGGTCGCCGCGCGTGGCCACCAGCAGGTCCTTTGGGTCGAACGCGGGCTGGTCAATCACCCGCCTCCGCAGATCGGCCGGCTGCAAGCGTACGAAGTTGGGTCCGCCGGCGAAGGCCTCGTTCCAGACCTCCGCCATGGCCGCCACGTCGTCGCTTCGATAGGTGTGCAGCGCCGTCACCGGTAGGGGCATCTCCACCCAAGGGGAACGCTCACGTGTCACCTTCTGCGGGGTCACGGGATGGTCCTTCGCTGGACAGAGGCTTGACATAACTCTCGATGCCTCGATACCATCGCGTGGGTAACGTGGGAGTTAACCATCTGTGGACAGAGGCTCTGCAATGATCCGACGCGCGCATACTGTGGTGCTCGCCACACTCGTCGTCGCTCTGGCATCGCCGTCATTTGGGCTCTCGCTGGAGGATGAGGTGAGGATCGGCCGGGAGGTGACGGCGGACGTGCGCCACTTCGGCCTCACCGCCGACCCGAACCTGGACGAAGTTGGGAAGCGCCTGTCCGAGGTGGTGGAGCGCCAGGAGCTGCCGTGGCGCTTCTGGGTGATTGAGCGCATGGAGAGCTACAACGCCTTCGCCGCGCCCGGCGGCGCCGTCTTCATCACCCGCAAGTACTATGAGAAGCTCAGCGTGGACGAGGTGGCATTCGTGATAGGACACGAGATGGGCCACATCAACCGCCACCACTATGAACGGAAGCTGAAGCGGTCCCGGAGGGCCAACGTCGGCCACCTCCTACTGAACGTGCTCACGAAGGGCAATGCCACCTGGCGCACGGCCTCCGACATCGGCGCCACCGCCTACTTGACCCACTACAGCAGAGCGCTCGAGAAGGAGGCCGACCTTGCGGGTTACGAGTACGCACAGAAGGCCGGCTACAACGCTTACCTCGCAGTGAGCGCGCTGAGCAAGCTGGGCGAGCAGCCCGACCTGCACCCCTGGATCGTCAACCTGTACTCCACACATCCGGTGATCACAAGCCGAGAGGACCGGCTCGCAGCACTGGGCGACGAGGAGCCGGAGGAAATCGAGCTTCCAGAGCCGGACCCGGCACACAGGCGGGACCTGACTCGCGGGCTCCAGCCGCTGGATCCACCGGCGCCGATTGCCGTGCGGATTCTCGCGCCCGCGGGCGGGCGTTGGGAGAACCGGTGGCGCAAGAATTTCACGAAGCATCTTCACCTGCGGCTGATCCCTCTGGGCTTCAATATCGCGGGCGACGACCTCATGTACAAGCCGGACATCGGCGACCCGCTGGCGGCGGCCCGAAGCCGGGACGCGCGCTATCTCTTGCTCGTCATCGTCTACGAGATGGCCAGCGAGGCGACCGGCGAACCGCAGCTCAGGGGCACGCCGGTGCAGGCAACCATAGACGTGGAGGCCGCGGTAATGAGCTGCGAAGACGGCGCGCGGCTCTGGAGCGCGCGGTTCTCAGAGGAGCGCGAAGGCCTCGACGTGCTGCCCGTGGATGCCGAGACGCTGTACACCGACACCTGCCTCGGGGCACTTGCCGAGAAGGTGGCCGGCGACATCGCGGTTGGGTGTGCGAGGGCAGCGGGCGCCAAGCCCGTGGGCAGCGGGGAACCCCACGACGATGCTGCAGACGCCAGGGAGGTGGACTGAGTGGACAAGAAGCGATTCGCGCTGATCGGCGCTGGGACGTTCGGGCAGGTGCACGCGAAGGCCTACAGCGTGCACCGGGACGCCGAGTTCGCCGCCGTCTGCGACCTGGACGAAACCCGGGCCAGACAGACGGCATCCAAGTGGGGGGCACAGCGGACCCATACGGACTGGCGAGAGGTTGCATCTGACTCGACGATCGACGCGGTCTCGGTGGCGACGCCGGACTTCGCGCACACCGAGATTGCAGTCGCGATGGCGCAGGCCGGGAAGCACATCCTGGTCGAGAAGCCGCTCGCCATGACCGTAGAAGAATGCCAACGCATGATCGGAGCCGCTCGCGAGCGCGGGGTGAAGCTGATGGTGGACTTTCACAACCGCTGGAATCCCGCCTTGTACGCAGCCCGCCGAGCAATCGACGAGGGCAACATCGGCGCGCCCAGGTTCATGTACTTCCGCCTCAGCGACACGCAGGCGGTGCCGCTGAAGATGCTGTCGTGGGCGGACAAATCCTCCCCGCTCTGGTTCCTCGGAACACACTGCATCGACCTCGCGTGCTGGTTCGCGGGCGAGGTCCCCCGCCGGGCGTACGGCTGCTGCCGGCACGGAGTGCTGCGGCAGAAGGGAGTGGACGCACCAGATTTCTTTCTCAGCGTATTGGAGTTCCCGGGAGGCGCAGTGGCCTCGATCGAGAACAGTTGGCTGCTTCCCGAGTCGTCGCCGAGCATCTTCGACCTCAAGTGCGAGGTCTGCGGGCCCGAGGGCAACGTCCACATTGACACCTCCTCGCACCGCGCCACGGAGATCACTGACAAGGACGGTGTACACTACGTGGACATCTTGGGCGAGCCATCCGTGCACGGGCAGCACATGGGGTTCATGATTGAGAGCGTCAAGCACTTCGTAGACTGCGTCGTCAACGGCCGAGAGCCCCTCGTGCCCGGCGAAGTCGGCCTCGAGGTGACGCGCATTGCGTGCGCTCTGGAGCAGTCGGCGGAAAAGGGAGAGCTGGCGGTGATAGAGCGATGAAGCGGAAGCCGACAGCCACAATCGAGCCAAAGGTCAAGCGGGGACCGAGATGGACCCGGGTCTATGTGGAGGCGGACGAGCGCGACGTCAGCCACCTGTTGTACGGTCCGCGTCATCTGCGCATGGGACAAGAGGGCGTCGTCCGCATGGCAGCTATCGGTGGCGTCGGAACCGACTCGGCCTTCCGGCGACGAGGCCTTGGGGGCCGCGTGCTCGCCCGCGCCGTGGAGGAGATGCGGCGGGACGGATACCCGTCGGTCGGCCTCTATACGAGCCGCCGGATCGTGGCCCACCGTCTCTATCGGCGTTTCGGGTTCGTGGACGTGGCACGCCGCGTTCCCCGCCACAAGCTACTGGACCCCGCGCGCTTCCTCTGTGATGCGCTGTCGGAGATGATCCAGAAAAGCGCCGAGGTCCGCCGTCGGCGCCCGGTGATCAGGCTGACTGTCGCACCGTACGGGGCGGTCGCCGTCAGGCTTGAGGAAGACGACGTGCATCGGTTCTCGCGCACGCCGCGGCGGGTGGACCTTTCGCTGGAGATGTCGGCCGAGACCTTCACGGGATTGTGGAGTGGCGACGTCAGCTTTCACTATACAGAGACCGCGAAGCTCGTCCGGTGGACCGGCGATGCCGAGTTGCATCGACTGCTGGCAGAGGCGCTCGCGCCCTGGCACCGGCCGGTCCAGGAGGAGTGACGCGAATGGCGCGCACCCGCGGGGCCTTCTCCATTCGCAGCTTTCGCGAGACAGACGAGCAGGTTCTCGCTCATCTCTTTGACGAATACTCGGCAGGTTTCTTCGGTCCTTTCCGCGTGACCCCGCAGTCGTGGCGCGGCCAGTTGCAGCACCAGAGCTGGACCGGACCCTCCGTCGCCAAGGATCGAGAGTGCGTCCGCATCGCCGTCCGCGGCGAGGAGATCGTCGGATATGCGGTCACCGACTACGCACCCATCGCGATCTCCAAGGGCGCAGTCATCCAGGAGCTGTGCGTGGCCGCGAGCGAGGATGCAGAAGAGATCGTGGACGCGCTCATAGCCGACGCGGAGCGGCGCGCCCTTCGCCGCGGCAAGACCTTCATCACACTGGAGCTCTCTGCGGAAGACGGCCACGTCGGGGATGTGTGTGAGCGGCGCGGCTACCACCCGCGTCCCGCCGCTCCCGGTGTGTTCATGGCGACGGTCACCGATCTCTCCGCGCTTCTCCGCGACCTCGAGGAGGAGCTGAGTCTGCGACTTCGCGAAAGCGAGTCCCGCTCGTGGCGCGGGACGATCGAGCTCGAGAGCGGAGATCAGTCATGCCGCCTGGTCGTTGGGGAGGGCGCCATCACCGTCGGAGCCGAAGGCGACCGAGCGGACATGTCGGTCAGTGTCGATCCGGAGGTGCTGCCCCTCCTGTTGCTCGGCCGCACCTCCGTGGGAGAGCTCTACGCAGAAGATCGCGTCGGCCTTGAGGCGGAGGACCGAGAGGCCGCCCTCCGCCTGTTGAACGCCCTGCTGCCGCGTGTGCCGCTTTCCCTGCCGCGCGCACAGTGGTGGTAGGCGTTGGCTTGACTTTCTCCACGCGCAATCGTACAATCGCGCCAGCATTACGGAGGCTCAAAACGAGTGTCGATTTCCACCGCTGACTTCCGCACCGGACTAACGGTAGAGACCGGAACTGGACTGTTTTCGATCATCGAGTTCCAACACGTCAAGCCGGGAAAGGGCGGAGCGTTCGTGCGCACCAAGCTCCGCAATCTCCGCACCGGCGCAGTCATCGACAAGACGTTTCGGGCCGGCGAGAAAATGCAGCAGGCCATGATCCGGCGTCGGCCGATGCGCTTTCTCTACCGCTCCGGCGACGAATACACGTTCATGGACATGGAGACGTTCGACCAGATCGCACTGGCCGCGGACAGGATCGGGGAGAGCAGCAAGTACCTGAAGCCCGATACCGAGGTCTCCGTGGTCATGCACGAAGAAGAGCTGCTGGGCGTCGAGACCCCCTCAACAATGGACTTGGTCGTGACCAAGACCGACCCGGGTCTGCGCGGGGACACGGCGAGCGGTGGGTCGAAGCCTGCCACGCTGGAGACGGGTGCAGTCGTCAACGCGCCTCTCTTCGTGAACGAGGGCGACGTCATCCGCGTGGACACGCGCTCGGGCGAATACGTGCAGCGCGTATCTTCTTAGCGCGACTGCGAGGAAGGGGCGAGTGCCGTGGACCTGAAGAGGGTGGAGGAGATCATCGAGCTCATGCGAGAGTCAGGCGTGACCCAGCTCTCGCTCGAACTGCCAGACTTCAAGGTGAGCATCACCCGCGGCCCTGAAGGAACCCAGGTGGAAACCCACGACGCGGTCCAGCAGACGGAGCAAGGGGAGACGGCGGAGCCGGAGCCCGCGCCGCCGGAGGAGAAGCAGCGCCTGAGCGTGCCTGTGGTGTCTCCCGTTGTGGGGGTCTTTCACAACGGGGGCATGCTGGATCCGCGCGAGATCGTGCGGGAGGGCGACCGCGTCCGCGAAGGCCAGCTTGTGGCCGCGATAGAGGCAATGAAAGTCCCAAACGAACTGCGGGCGCCGGCAAGCGGTGTTGTCTCCCGCCTGCTCGTCCAAGACGGGGCCGCGGTAGAATACGGGCAAACTCTGCTGCTAATCGAGCCCGACCAGGGTGGTGAGGAAAGTGACGGCGAAACACCAATTGGCCTCGTGTAGCTCCGAGCGCGGTTACCTGACGCTCATCGGCCTGCTCGCGGCAATCGTCATCATCGGCATCTTGTTTGCCCTCTACGCGGGCGGCCTGACCGGCGGTGGTTCCCCCGAGCAGGGAGGCCCTGCCGCGACTACGCCTGGCGGGGCAAAGCGGAGTGCCCAAGGCGTGCTCTGCCGCAACAACCTGTCGCAGCTTCGCACGGCCATCTCCATCCATACGGGGTCCGCGGGCAGCTTTCCCACCTCACTCGAAGAGCTGAATGCGGGCGTCTCGCTTCGCTGTCCCGTCGGCGACGAGCCGTATCAGTACGACTCCACCACCGGACAGGTCCACTGCGTGCATCCCGGCCATGAGGGATACTGACCCCGCGAGCGGGCTGCTGTCCTCGGGCGCGGCTCACGGAGTATGAGCCGGACGCCATTCGTGCGGAGGTCTTTGTGTTCAAGAAGATCCTGATTGCCAACCGGGGAGAGATCGCCGTCCGCATCATCCGCACCTGTCGGGAGCTGCACATCCCCACCGTCGCCGTCTACTCCCAGGCCGACAGGGACTCCCTGCATACCACACTCGCAGACGAGGCGATCTGCATCGGTCCGCCGCCGAACAAGGACAGCTACCTGAACATCCCCAACATCATGCAGGCCGCTCTCAACACGGAGGCGGACGCCATCCACCCGGGGTACGGCAATCTCTCTGAGGTGGCGGCCTTCGCGGAGAACTGCGAGGCCTGCAACATCAAGTTCATCGGACCCAAGGCGGACACGATCCGCAAGATGCAGGACAAAGCGGCCGCCCGCCGCATCATGCGCTCGGCCGGCATCCCGGTCATCCCCGGGACGGACGAGGTGATCCAGAGCGAGCAGGAAGCCGCACGCACGGCATCGCGGCTCGGCTATCCGGTGCTGATAAAGGCGGCGATGGGCGGTGGAGGGCGTGGCATCCGTACTTGCCACAACGAAGACGACCTTGCCCGAAACCTCCGCGTGGCTCAGTCTGAGGCGCAGGCCGCCTTCGGCCGCGGCGACGTTTACCTGGAGAAGCACCTGGAGGAACCCCGCCACGTGGAATTCCAGATTCTCGCGGATGAGCACGGCAACAT
>DAOVEW010000141.1 GCA_030668755.1 Bacillota bacterium
TGCGGTCGCCTCACTGGTGTTCCCGAGCGGCATCGTCGCACAGCTTGCAACGGGTATGCAGTTGAACATGGAGAACGTCGTCCGCATATTCGGATCGAAGGGATGGGTCCTTCTTCCCCAGCCGTGGCTTCCCGGAGAGGATGGTCGCTCCAGCAAGATCGTTGTGCACAGGGAAGATCAGGACAAGGCCGAGGAGATCGTGGTCGAGAGCGAGTCCGGGCTTTACTCACTGGAGGCCGACACGGTGGCCGCGCATCTCGACGACGGCCAGACGCCACCCCCGGCGATGACCTGGGACGATTCCTTGGGGAACATGAAGACGCTGGACTTGTGGCGTCAGTCCATCGGTCTGGTCTACGATTCGGAGAGGCCGGAGGCGCCCGTCCGATCGCTGACGACGTGTCCGCTCAGGGTGCGAGACGACAGCACCATGAAGTACGGCCGGGTGGCCGGCGTCGAGAAGCCAGTGGCGCGACTCGTCATGGGTGTCGATAACCAGACGACGATGCCCCACGCGGCGGTGATGTTCGACGACTACTTCGAGCGCGGGGGCAACTGCTTCGACACGGCCTACATCTACACGGGAGGCCTCAGCGAGCGGCTCCTGGGCCGCTGGATTGAGGCGCGCAATGTCAGAGAGCAAGTCGCGATCGTGGCCAAGGGCGCGCACACGCCGTTCAACCGCCCGGAGCACCTCCGCGCACAGCTCGAGCAGAGCTTGCAGCGTCTGCAGACGGACTACGTGGACATCCACCTGGCGCACCGGGATAACACAGACATACCGGTCGCCGAATGGGTGGATGGGTTCAACGAGCTGCTGCAAGATGGGATGATCCGCGCGTACGGGGTCTCGAACTGGCAGATCGAACGAGTCGAAGCGGCCAACGCCTACGCCAGCGAGAAGGGCCTGGTGGGGATCGCTGCACTCAGCAACAACTTCAGCCTCGCCCGGATGGTCGCTCCTGTGTGGCCGGGATGCGTGGCGGCATCTGATCCGGAATCGCGGTCCTGGCTCACCGGGACGCAGACCCCGCTGCTGGCGTGGTCGAGCCAGGCGCGCGGATTCTTCGCGGGACGCGCTCGCCCTGATGACCGGTTGGACGAGGAGCTGGTGCGCTGCTGGTACAGCGAGGACAACTTCCGTCGTCTGGCGAGGGCCAAGGAGATGGCGGAGGAGCGCGGCGTGCCGCCGATCAACATAGCCCTGGGATACGTGCTGGCGCAGCCTTTCCCGACCTTCGCGCTCATCGGGCCGCGCTCCCTCTCGGAAACGCGGATCGCCGCCCAGGGGCTCGATGTCGAGCTGACGCCCGAGGAAGTGCGGCGGCTGAACCTGGAGGACTAGACGTCAGGCACCGCGGCCGCGGGCCCCTCCCACACCCGACACTCCCCCGGCGGCGCCTGCAACAGCGAGCGCGCGAGAAGGCCCTCTGGCACGCAGACCAGGGGAGGCGCCAGGGCGGCCAGAAGTGAGTGAGGGATCAACTCGCGCGGTGCGCGTCGGAGGTAGCCGAATGCGATCATTCACGCTCTTCTCGCTGGAGGCCGTTTCGAAACTCCACATGGGGGACTCGGCGGCCCGCAGAGGGACTCCCCTACGAGCTGACTCGCTCCGCTTCCGGGTTCTGAGATGGCTTCTGGTGACGGCCCTGCTGTCATGCCTCTTGGCCGGCTGCCAGGAACCGGCCTCGGAGGTGAGAGCCGAGCCCGAGGCATCGCCCGCACGGGCGGTGCCTGCGGAGATGCGCACCTTTGAGATCGCTCGCTCGAACCGTAAGTTCGACGTCCAGGCCGGGGCCGCGCTGGTCATAGACAACCATTTCGGGGACGTGGAGGTTGCAGCCGGGGGTGCACAGGTGCAGGTCGAGAGCGTCGTATACGCGCGCGGCGCCGATCTCGAAGATGCTCGCGTTAGGGCGGCGTCGCTGACCATAGACGGCAAGCCCGATCCCGACGATGGCTTCACGATCGCAGTGGAGTACGGGGGAAGCCGCTCAGACGTGCGAGCGGATCTCGCGGTGGCTGCGCCGCCCGAGACTCCGCTCAAGGTACGTGTTCGGGCGGGCCGCACGCGCGTTCGAGGACTGGCGGGAGTGGAGGTCCGGGGGCAAGCTGGCGATGTCGAGGTAAGCGATATCGCTGGCGCGGCATCGGTGGACACGACGTCCGGCAATGTTCGGGCGACCGGAATCCGCGGTCGGGCAACTGTCCGGTGCAGCTCCGGCAGCGTCGAGCTTGCGGGCATCAGCGATTCGGTCCTGGCGCGGACGCTGAGCGGCCGCATCAGCCTGACCGATATCCGTGGTCACTCGCTCACGACGTCAACAGGAAGCGGCGACATTGACGTCCGGCTGGGCATGCCGTGGGCCGGACAGCTGGAGGCGCGCTCGAAGAGCGGCAGGATAACCGTCTCCCTGCCGGCGGACTCCAACTGCCGAGTGAGGACCGCAACCGGCAGCGGCGATATCGCCAGCGAGCTGCCGCTGACAGATGTGTCGCGACAGGGCCGGAACATCAGCGGCCGACTCGGCCGCGGGGAAGGCCTGGTGGACATCGCCACGGGAAGTGGGGACATCCGACTGCTGCCGGCGAGGTGACAGCCGGATGGTGCAGTCGAGGAGACAGGTGATGGTGAAGGGACTGGCGCACGTGTGCTTTACAGTCCGGGACATCGGGGCCTCGGTAAGGTTCTACCGCGACAAGCTTGGACTCACCCCAGCATTCGACTACGTCGACGAGCGTGGTGAGAGGTTCGGCGTCTACCTGCACGCGGGAGCGCGCACTTTCATCGAGCTCTTCCAAGGAGAGCTCGGCGAGCGCGCGTCGGGGCAGTCGTACCAGCACTTCTGCCTGGAGGTCGCCGACGTGCAGGCCGCGGTGAGCGAACTCCGGGCCCGCGGTGTTCGGGCGACCGACCCAAAGGTCGGCAAAGACCGAAGCTGGCAGGCCTGGATTGCGGACCCGGACGGCAACGAGATAGAGCTGCACGGCTACACGCCGGAGAGCAAGCAGGCACAGTGGGTGGGCTAGCCTGCTCCGGCGCGGAGTCGTCAGCGCGTGGGGTGCGGACGGTCAGGTCAGGGGTTCAACGGAGAGCCGCGGGCTGAAGCTGCTCCCGACCGGCGCGAGCCGAAGTCCGTTCTGCCGGAGTGCTCGTCCGAGAGCGTGGAAGTAGGTTCCCGGCGCGAGGGTTACGTAGCCGAGGACCTCGCCGGTCTCGGGATACTGCACCTCGTATTCGGCCGTTGTGGCGGCGAACTGTGGTTCCGCGAGTGCTGTCATCGTCTGTCTCCAAGTTGGCCGTGCTGGCTCCACGGCGTCAGGGCGCACAATACACCTGATCACCTGCCGCTCCCCCGCCAATCAGACCGCGATCGCCTTGAGGACTCCCGGTCTTTCCCGCGCCGCGGGCCTCGCCGCGGCTGCCAGCCACCAAATGCCACATCATAGGGCCGGATCGCGACGGCGTTGTGCGCGCCCTGCACTGGGCCCCCGAGCCCGTTGCGACGGCCCATCCCAGCGGCCAGGCGCCGGCGGGGATTGACGCCCACAGAGGTTCCGGAACCGCTGTGGCGCCTTTGAGCGCAGCCCTTGGGATTGCGGGCCGTCCCGCAGTATGTGATCGAATGTGCAACCGATTGGTCAGAACCGCGACATGGCCACGCGAATGTCGGCCCACGGTAGTGGGGAAATGCGAAATATGGTAGTAGGAGGATACGGAGGGCGGTATCTCTTGCGGTATGACGGCTGGCACCAGTGGGGTATTCTTGTGGAACAGTGGGGATGGAGTGGGTGTGCGGTAGGTACGCCGACGGAGACTGTGCCTCGGCGTTCGACCCCCGCGGCAGCGTGAGAGAACGAGGGGCATCGGTTCTCCGTGCTCGCGGGGCCGGTCAGGATCGTTAGCACGCTGGGGGGAAGGCGGGGAGCGCGTGTCAGGTCTTCTCTCCCCGGTCTTCGCCCCGATGTTATGTGCTTACAGGCGGAGCAAGGGTGAAGCTAAAGGCGAAGAAACTGGGTGAGATCCTGGTTGCGCGGGGGGCGATAACCGAGGCGGATCTCGAGAAGGCGCTGGTCGAGCAGAGTCAGACCAGAGCGTTCTTGGGGCAGATTCTTCTGAAACGGGGTCTGGTCAAGAAGCAAGACCTGGCCCGAGCTCTGAAGGATCAGATCGGGGTTCCATTCGTCGAGCTTTCCGAGGTTACGATTCCCGCCGAGATGGGCTCCCTTCTGCCGGAGAACCTTGTGCGCATGTACCGCGCGGTACCGTTCAAGGTGCAGGACGGAGTCATGGACATCGCAATGGCCGACCCCCTGAACCTGACGGCGATTGAGTCCATGCAACTGGTGACAGGTCTTCAGGTGAGAGGCTTCTTCTGCCCCGAAGAGGATGTTCTGCTCGCCATCAACCAGCTCTTCGACGGCCGAGTCGCAGCCTACAAGGCCATCGAAGACACCTCGGCTGCAGGCCAGGAAGAGAACGACGAACTGAACATCCGCGACCTCGAGCGGATGGTCGAGGACGCGCCGGTGGTTCGGCTGGTGGACTCGATCGTGCAAGGAGCGATCACGGGCAGCGCGAGCGACATCCACATAGAGCCGCACGAGCGAGACGTGCGTGTGAGGTACCGCGTCGACGGCGTGCTCTACGACATGATGCGCATTCCGAAGCGCCTGCAGCCCGCGGTGACTTCTCGCGTCAAGATCACGGCCGGCATGGACATTGCGGAACGCCGTCTGCCGCAAGACGGCAGGATCTCGGTGACCAGCAACGGCGGAGAGTACGACCTGCGCGTCTCCACGCTGCTGACCGTGCACGGCGAGAAAGTCGTGATGCGAATACTGGACAAGTCATCCATTATCTTGCAGCTCGAAGACCTTGGCTTTCTTCCGGAGCAGCAGCGCCGAGTGGAAGCACTCATCACGAAGCCCTATGGCATGGTCTTGTCCACGGGCCCCACGGGCTC
>DAOVEW010000020.1 GCA_030668755.1 Bacillota bacterium
GGCAGAAGGCCGAGTCGCTCGGCCTCTACCTCGAGCTGGGAACGGGCGGCACGAACCCCGAGCATCTTCAGAGCATGGTCAGAACGGCCCATGTGCTCGGATCTCCGGTCGTCCGGACGTTCGTGGGTCGGCCGCGCCCGCGATCGCCAGAGGCCATGGGGGAACTGCTGTCCGCGGCGGCGAGTGAGATCGCCCAGGTTGTTCCCATCTGCGAGCGCTACCACGTCCCTCTTGCATTGGAGAACCACCAGGACCTGACGACGGAAGAGCTGCTGAGTCTGCTCGAGCTGATCGACAGCCCGTGGGTGGGCGTCTGCTTCGATACGGGCAACCCCTTGGCGCTGCTCGAGGATCCCGTCGATTCGGCCGCCGCGGTCGCTCCTCTCGTCAGAAGCGTCCACCTCAAGGACTACCAGGTCGTCGCCCGCAGCGACGGCTTCTCCCTCATCGGATGCGCCCTCGGCGAGGGGCTCGTCGACCTACACGGCATACTCGAAGTCCTCAGAGTGCAGACCCCCGAGGTGAACCTCAATATCGAAGTCTATGTCGGCAAGCATGCTCTGCCTGTCCTGGAGGATGACTACCTGCGGACTGTCCCCGACGCCTCCGCCCGGGCGCTGGGCCGCACTCTGCGCTTGGTGCGCGACCGCGGCCTGGCGCGGGAGCCGGAGCTGCCGACAGAGCGAGGAGCGCCGGAGGAGGAGATACTGGCGGTCGAGGACGAGCTGGTTGTGCGGAGCGTTCGGTGGGCGTACGCGGCTCTCGGCCGCCCGGATTCGGAGTTGCCCGATCTCGGTGACTAGCCCAGTACGCAACAGGCTTATGGAGACCGAAGTGGGTGTCGTGGTCCGCGTGGACGGCGAGCGGCCTGGCGTGCAGGAGCTGTCCGTCGAGCTGGAACGGGGCCGCGAGCGCGCCGTCAACTATCCGCTGCTCTTGGGCAGGGTCCGGGCCGGCGAACGAGTGCTGCTGAACACAACCGCGGTGCGCGCCGGCCTCGGGACCGGCGGCTATCACTTCGTGATGAAGAGAGCCGATGAGGGCGAGCGGCCGGCCGAGGCCGCCGGGCATATCGTCAAGCTGCGGTATACGCCGCTCCAGTTTCGCTGCCAAAGCGTGGAGGAGCAAGACAGCCCGTTCCGAGAGGCGATCGAGGCGTGCGAGGGACTGGACAGGATGCCCGTCATCGTGGCCGGCCTGCACAGCCAGATCGCTCCCGCGGCGGCGGCCGTCAGGGGACTTCTCCCGGAGGCACGGATCGCATATGTCGTCACCGACACCGCGGCACTTCCCCTGGCCTTCAGCCAGCTCGTGGCTCGTCTGAAAGAGGCAGGTCTCATCGATGCCACGATCACAGTCGGCCAAGGCTTCGGAGGTGATTACGAGGCCGTCAATGTCTATTCGGGTTTGCTGGCGGCGCGCGCCGTGGTCGGCGCTGCCGCGGCGATCGTGGGACAGGGGCCGGGCAACGTCGGCACGGAGACCGACTGGGGATTCGGCGCGATCGCGCAGGGAGAGCACGTGAACGCAGTGGGCATCCTCGGCGGCGTGCCGGTCGCAGTGCCGCGGATCAGCTTCGCGGATCCCCGGCCGCGCCACCACGGCGTAAGCCGACAGTCGTTGATCGCGCTCGGCAGGGTCGCGCTCGTGCGTGCCGTCGTAAGCGTGCCCGAGATGGCGCCCGAGAGGCTGGAGCTGGTGCGGCGGCAGCTCGATGACGAGGGCATCACTGAGCGACACGACGTGCTGTTGGCGAGGGGTGAAGTGGGGCTCGAAACTCTGAAGGAGCGCGGGGTGGAAGTCACGACCATGGGTCGCACGGTGGACCAAGACCGCGAGTTCTTCCTGGCCGCGGCCGCCGCCGGCGCCGTGGCAGCGCAGGGGCTCAAGTGGATCGAGAATCCCGAGAACGACTGATAGCCTCCCGCACCGCCTTCGACGGCGGACTGCTCACGGTGCGCGTCGACGAGGTGCAGACGGCCAGCGGAAGGAGGGCGACCCGGGAGGTCGTCTCCCACCCCGGAGCAGCAGCCGTGGTGCCGCTGCTCCCAGAGGGCCGGGTGGTGATGATCCGGCAGTACCGGCATGCAGCAGGTCGCACCCTGTGGGAGCTTCCGGCGGGGATCTTGGGGCCGGGAGAGGCGCCGGAGGAGTGCGCCCGCCGGGAATTGATCGAAGAAGCGGGCTATGAGGCGGGGAACCTGAGCCTGCTGTTCTCGACCTACCTGAGCCCGGGCTACAGCGGCGAGCTGATCCATATCTTCCGAGCCGGCGACCTGCGGCCGGTGCCGGCCCGGCCCGAGCCGGACGAAGAGATTGCGCCTGTCGCTGTGCCCCTGGAGGATGCTGTCGCCATGGTGAGGCGCGGCGAAGTACAGAACGCGGCTGCGATCTGCGGGCTGCTGGCAGTGGCATGCTGGCATCGTGCAGCCGAAGAGGAGACCGATGGGGCCGGTTGAAGAGGCCAGTGGCCGGGAGCGTGGGCGAGGCGATCGAGGACGGAAGGGAGCAAGCCCGATGAGGAGTCTCAGCATCGCAGTGGCGTTGGCCGCATTGTGTCTGGTGATGGGACCGTGGGCGGCGGCAGGCGGCGCTGCGGAAGGCGAAAGCATACCCGTGCAGGTGGTGGGGGAGATCAAGCCCCGTGCCGAGCTGGAGCAGATCTCCGATGTTCGCGGATGGATGGTGAACGGGGAGGAGATACGCGTCGAAGAGGTGCGGAACCGAGCTTTCCTCTACCACGGGCCGTACATCTTGCAGGATATGGTTGCGGCGCTGCTGCTGGAACAGGAGGCGAGGCGCCAGAACATAACTCTCACAGAGGAGGAAGTGCAGGCCAAGGTCAAGGCGTTGCGGGAGGAACTCGGCGTGCGGTCGCAGGCTGCACTGATGTCCTTCCTGCAGTCCGAGAGAGTCACCGAGGACTGGTTCAACAGCAAGGCGCGGGACTACGCTCTGATGGAGAAGGTGCTCGCCGAGAGGGTGTACGTGAGCGACCGCGAAGTGGAGAATTTCTACCAGAGGAATCGCCAGGCCTATCGGCGACCGGAGAGCGTGGCCTACCGGGCTGTCGGGTATCCGAGCGAGGATGCGGCGAAGGCTGCGCTGGAGCAGCTTCGCCGCGGACGGAGCTTCCAGGAGGTCGCGAAGGATGTCGCCCACACCCCCGCGGAGCGCGCGGTCGCAGGAGAGCTGCAGCTCTACGAGAGGGGACAGCGCCGGGGCCTGGCCCCCGAGCTGGAGGCCGTCATCTTCGCGGCGCCACTGAACCAGGCGCTGGGGCCGGTCGCCGTGCAGAACGTCTACTACCTCATCCGTGTGGAGAAGAGAATGGACCCCCGCCAGTTCACGCTGGAGAAGGTGAGGCCCATCATACGCGAGCAACTGCGCAGGCAGAAGCTGGAGCAAGTCGAGTGGCCCAGGTGGATCCGCTCGCAACTGGCGAATGCAGACATCCAAGTTCTCGGGGTGGGGCCCTCGGAGGCTGCGGGGCAGAGCGGCGGCGAATCAGCGCAGCCCGGCGGCTAGCAACGCAATCGGGAGTTCAGGAGCGATGCGTAAGATCAAGACGGCTGTGATTGGCACTGGCTTCATCGGCCCGGCGCACGTCGAAGCACTGCGCCGGCTTGGCTTCGTGGAGGTTGCGGCCCTGGTCGGCCGCGACCAGAGGCGAACGGAACAGAAGGCCGCCGCCCTTGGGGTCGAGCGCGCTTACGACGATTACCGCGAGATGCTCGAGGATCCTGAGATCGAGGTCGTGCACAACTGCTCCCCGAACTACCTGCACTGCGAGATGAACCAGGCCATCCTCGCTGCCGGCAAGCACTGTGTCTCCGAGAAGCCGTTGACGACGACGACGGATGAATCGCGCCGCCTCATCGAGGCGGCGGAGAAGAGCGGACTCGTCAACGCGGTCTGCTTCATCTATCGTTTCTACCCGCTGTCCCAGCAGGCCAAGGCGATGTGCGATTCGGGGGAGGTGGGAGACATCTACGCCATCCACGGCTCGTACCTTCAGGACTGGCTGTACTACGACACCGACTACAGCTGGCGACTCGATCGCAATATCTCGGGGGCAAGCTGCGTGGTGGGCGACATAGGATCCCACTTCTGCGACCTCGTGCAGTTCATCACCGGCCGCACCATCACCGAGGTGCTGGCCGATCTCGCGACTACCCACAAGGTCCGCAAACGTCCCAAGGCTTCCGTGGAGGCCTTCGCCGGGAAGCTGCTCAAGCCGGAGGACTACGAGGAGGTCGAGATCGAGACCGAGGACTACGCAAACGTGCTGTTCCGCCTGGACAACGGCGCGCGCGGCTGCTTCACGGTCTCGCAGATATCGGCCGGAAGGAAGAACCGCCTCTGCTACGAGATAGACGGAGCGGGGTGCGCCCTGAGTGCCGATCTGGAGCGCCCCAACGAGCTCTGGGTCGGCCACCGGGACGGACCCAACGATGTGTTCATCAAGGACCCCTCGCTTCTCAAGGAGGGCGCTCGCGCCTACGCGCACTACCCCGGTGGACATCCGGAGGGCTACCCGGACGGGTTCAAGAACCTCTTCCGTAACGTATATCTCAAGGTGGCCGGAGAATCGCAAGACACCGACTTCCCGACCTTCGCAGACGGCCATCGCGCGGTCGCGATTGTGGAGGCCGTGGTCTCCAGCCACCGGAGCGGGCGGTGGACGAAGGTCGCCTATTAGCCGGCTCACCACCAAGAGCGCCTATCGCGAGGGAGGTTGGCAATGAGAATCGGAGTCTTCACGGTGTTGTTCGGCGAGATGCCGTTCGAGAAGATGCTCGATCACGTCGCAGAGGCGGGTTGTGAGGCGGTCGAGATCGGGGTCGGAGGCTATCCCGGGGACGCGCACTGTGACGCCGCAGCCTTGCTCAAGGACCCGGCTGCGCAGCGTCGGTTCCTGCGGGCCGTGGAGAAGCGAGGTCTGGTGATCTCGGCTCTGAGCTGCCACGGAAATCCGGTGCATCCGCAGAGATCGGTGGCGCGGAAGTTCCACGACGCCTGGCGCAAGGCCGTGCGGCTTGCAGAGGTGCTCGGAGTCGAGCGCGTAGTCACGTTCTCCGGCTGCCCCGGGGACAGCGACGGCTCGAAGTACCCCAACTGGGTCACCTGCCCCTGGCCGCCGGACTTCTCAGAAGTTGTGAAGTGGCAGTGGGAGGAAAAGCTCATCCCCTACTGGACCAAGGAGGTCGCCTACGCGGAGAAGCACGGCATCACGAAGATCTGCTTCGAGATGCACCCGGGGTTCTGCGTCTACAACCCCGAGACGCTGCTTAAGCTGAGGGGTGCGTGCGGAGAGGCGATCGGCGCCAACTTCGATCCCAGCCACCTCTTCTGGCAGGGCATCGATCCCGTGGCGGCCATCCGTGAGCTTGGGCCGACCATCTACTATGTGCACGCCAAGGACGTGAGAGTCGACGCCATCAACACGGCGCGCAACGGCGTCCTCGATACAAAGCCCTACACGAACGAGATCGCACGGTCGTGGATCTTCAGGACTGTTGGCTGGGGCCATGGGGCGGAGGTCTGGAAAGACATAGTCTCGGCGCTGCGCATGGTCGGCTACGATTGGGTGCTCAGCATCGAGCACGAGGACAGCTTGATGAGCATCGACGAAGGGTTCCGCCGTGCGGTCGCCTTCCTCAAGGAAGTAACCATCAGCGAGCCGCCGCCAAAGGTCTGGTGGGCGTAGCGGCGCGACGCCCGCAGCCAGAGGCTGACGCCCTTCGGCTGAGTTCTGTGGGCCTGCCTGTATTGGCCGGCTTGCTCCGCGCTGCGGGCCCGTGTGGCGCGGGTCACAGAGCGTCTATGCTTCTGTCACGTGCGATTCACTCCGGAGAGATAGCCTGTGTCAGAAACCCGAGCCGTCGAGTGGCTGCACCGGCAAGAAAGGCTCGGGCAGCAAACGGAGGATCGCCATGATTCCAGGATCGAGTTGGCGGTTAGGGGTGGCGGTCGCTGTCGCGTTGGGAGTGCTGTGCGCGGGCGCGGTCTGGGCAGAGACGGGGGCGATCGGCCCGGATGACTGGCAGTACCGCGAGCTGGACGCGTTGGCACAGGCCGGCCTCCTCAGCGGCCATCCAGAGGGTCCACTAAGCATCTGGACGGATCGCCTCGGGCGCTACGAGGCGGCCTGCCTGACCATGCGCGCCGTCGAGGGGCTGGGGAAAGCCTACGAGCAGCAGGGCCAGGCACTGCGCCGGATCGCTCAGGTGGAAGCTCCGGAACAGCCGATGCTCAGAGCCGTCACGCCCGAGGACATCGCCCGCGTGGAGAAGCTCATCGAGGAGTTCAGGGCGGAGCTCGTGACCATGGGGGCGCGCGTCGACGACCTCGAGACGGCTCTCGCCGAGGTCGGCAAGCGTCTCGCCAAGGTCGAGAAGGAGCAGAAAAAGCACAGGCTCGACGGTTACGTGCAGTTTCGCTATGAAGATGACGACGCGCCCAGCGGCAAGGAGCAGTTCCTGGCGCGCCGCGCGAGAGTCAACCTGCGCGGCCCGGTCAGTGACAGGATGTCGTACCGGGTCGAGTTTCAGCTCGACGCCAAGGAGTCTGGGAAGGGCCGCGGCAGCAAGGTGCAGCTCCGAACGGCCTACGCCGACTACGACCTGAACAACGGCCGGCTGCGGGTGGGTCAGGCCAAGATCCCGTGGGGGTATGAACTGCTGGAATCCGTTCCGGAACTCTGGGCGGCCGAGCGGGCGTTTTTCATGGACCGGCTCTTCCCAAATCAGCGGGACATCGGCGTTCAGGCCAACTTCCAGCGCTCACCGGGGGCACCGCAACTCGACGTCGGCGTCTTCAACGGCACCGGCGTCAATGCCGACGACAACAACAGCCGCAAGAACATCATGGCCCGCGCGGACTTCCCGCTGCCGAACGGCTCCTTCGCGCTGTCGGGCTACATCGGCGAGGATGGCGAGGGAGCGGCCGCGACCGATCAGGATCGCTGCGGTGCGAGCGCTCGGTTCAAGTGGCCGCGCGGAGCGGAGTTCATGGGCGAGTTCGTGACCGGGAAGGACCGGGATCACGACGTGCGCGGCTGGTATGCGCAGTTGGGACACTCCGTGTCGAAGAGCCGTCCCGATATGTTGTTCGTGAAGTATGACCAGTACGACGAGAACACAGATGTCTCGGACGACCTGTTCAAGCGCTGGAGCGTAGGCTACTGGTGGGAGCCGGAGCCGCCCACCCGGATCGGCGTGGTCTACGAGATGAGGGACCCCGAGCCCGGGTTCTCCGAGCTCGGCGAGTGGGACGACAATCGGGGTTGGGTGCAGCTGCAGGTGAAGTTCTAGTGGGGCTTCGTGGCGCGGCGCGAGTATCCATTCGCGGCCGCAGCATTGACGCGTGGACCAGAGACCAACATGCGACGATTCAAGCGCGCCAGAGAACGGCGGTGGCCGGTCTGTGACCAGATGGCCGACGGCTTTGCGGTCGCTGCGCTACCGCGACTTCCGCCTATTCTGGACGGGGTTGATCGTCTCCGTCATGGGTACGTGGATGCAGATGGCCGCCCAGGCATGGCTCGTCTACGAGTTGACGGATTCCCCGCTTGCGCTCGGCATCGTCGGCGCGTGCGGCACGCTGCCGGTGCTCCTCTTCTCCCTGCCCGCCGGCGTCGTCGCGGACCGCGTGAGCAAGCGAAATATCCTGCTCGTCACCCAAAGCCTCGCCATGGCGCAGGCATTCGCGCTTGCTGCGCTGACCTTCACGGGAGGTGTGCGCGTCTGGCACGTCATGGCGCTTGCCGGCTTCTTGGGAGCTGTCAACGCGCTCGACATGCCGACTCGGCACGCGATGGTCATCGAGCTGGCGAGCCGGGAGGACCTGCTGAATGCGGTATCGCTCAACTCCTCGGCCTTCAACACGGGCCGCATCGTCGGGCCGGCCGCGGCGGGGGTGCTCATCGCCGCAGTGGGCACAGCCGTGTGCTTTCTCATCAATGGTATCACGTTCAGCGCCGTCATCATCGCCCTCGCTTTCATATCCCCCCGGCCGCCCGCTCAGACGGAGCAGGCCCCGGTCATCCCCCAGATACGCGAGGGGCTTTCCTGGGCGACACGCCAGCCGCTGGTAAGGACGGTGCTTGCGATGATCGCGGTGACCAGCGTCTTCGGGATGTCTTACCGCACGCTGCTGCCGGTCTTCGCGCGGGACGTCTTCAACACCGGCGCCGAAGGCTACGGCTTCCTGATGTCATCCTATGCCCTCGGAACCCTGGCCGCGGCAGCGCTGCTCACCGCGGTCGGCCACCGGTGGCGACTCGGCCGCACCGTCACGGCGGGTTCGTTCTTGTTCCCCGTGGCGCTCGTTTCCGTAGCCCTTTCTCCGCGCTACGCTTTCGCGGTGGTGGGTCTCTTCGTAACCGGTATGGGCATGATGCTGTTCAGTGCGGTTGCCAACACAATGCTTCAGAAGGCCTCCCCCGACGAACTCCGGGGTAGAGTCATGAGCATGCGGACTCTGCTGTTCGCAGGCATGATGCCGTTGGGAAACCTCCAGTTCGGCGCGATGGGAGAGTGGCTCGGACCGCGGGCCGCGGTCGCCATCGGCAGCGTGGTGTGCTTGGTCGCGGCTTTCACTGCCTGGCGACGGGCCCCGGGCCTCCGCCGGAGCGCATAGGCGGGCCGTCCGCGGAGGAGGAGCTCTGGTGGGCCCGCCCAATAGCGAAAGAGAGCCCAGCTCGGGAGAGTCAGATATGCGAATTGACGCCCATGTACACGGCGACCTGTCGAATTTGACCGTCTCGCCGAGAGAATACGCAGCCGAGTGCCGCAAGCGCGGGATCGAGAGGGTCGTCTTGATAGCTGACCCGGCCCCGACGCTTGAGGCCCACGAGGCGCTGCCCGACTTCGTGATTCCGGTGCCGTGGGTGGACATCGACGCGGTGACGCCGAAGGAGATACACGAGCACATTGACGCGGGCGCCCTTGGCATCAAGTTCATCGATCCGCAGTTCTCCTACGGCGACACGCGCTACGACCCACTCTATCGCGCTATCTCCGAGCGCGGCAAGGTGGCCATGTTCCA
>DAOVEW010000124.1 GCA_030668755.1 Bacillota bacterium
TGGCGGGGGACAGAGACCCCGCCCTACAGAAGAGGAGCGAGAGGCCAGGCGTTGTGGGGTTTGTGAGACAGCCACCAAGCTCCCGAAAAACCAAGCCCCAAAAGACGCAACCGCCTAATATGGCAGGAGGCAAGCTCCTGCCCAACGGACAGTGGCGCGCACAGGCGTGCGCGCCCTACAGCACGGCGACGGGTGGCGGGCATCGGTCCCCTTCGAGCGCGTGAAGGCAGTGCGGGGTTCTATCCGGCTGCGCCGAGCTTCTCTATAATCTCCCTCAGGAACGCCGGCAGGTCGTCGGGCGTGCGGGAGGTGATGAGGTTTCCGTCCACAACGACTTCGTTGTCTTCCCACTGGGCGCCGGCGTTGACCATGTCGTCCTTGATGGCGGAGAACGACGTCATCCGCTTGCCCTTCAGGATTCCCGCCGAGGCCGGCAGCCATCCCGCGTGACAGATCGCCGCGACGACCTTCCCTTTCTCGAACATCTCCCTCACCAGCTTCACCATCGCCTCGTTCCGCCGCATCCGGTCGGGCGCATACCCCCCAGGGATGATCACCGCGTCGAAGTCCTCCGCCGACACCTGGCTCGCCGAGGCGTCCACCGCCGCCGGGTAGCCGTGCTTGCTCTCGTATTCGTCCTTAGTGCCGGTGCCGATCACCCGCACCTCCGCCCCCGTCTCCTTCAGCCGCAGCAGCGGATACCACAGCTCCAGGTCCTCGTACAGGTCCTCCGCGAGGATCGCGACTCGCTTCCCTTGTAGCTCCATCTCGGCCGCCTCCCGTCTCTGTGTATCTACCCGCAGGATTCGGGCACTTTGCAGGCCCACCTGCAACGCGCCTACCTTCAGTGTGTGCTGGCGATTTGCGTAGAACCTGCCGGCCCATGGGCCCGGGCGTATCGGGGTCCGAGCGCAAATCGGCGCGATTTCTGCATATCCCGCCACCATAAAAAGCCAGCAGTCCACTGGTTTTTTCGACGATGCTCTTGACAGCGTGCGTTATAATACAGCGGGCAGCGTCTGGAGGGGGCGCTGCCTTTGCCATTCTCCGGGCCGATGCCCGGCTCATCCCTGAAGGAGCTTATCCGGGAACCATCATGGCTGGAATTGCTGACCTCGAACGGCGTATCCTCCGGGAGCAAGCTTTCTCGCTGCTGGACCGCGGCGAGACCCTGGGGAAGGTGGCGGAGGAGTTGGGGGTTTCGCCTGGCACGGTTCGCCGGTGGCGTCGAGAGAAGAAGGCGGATGCCGGGTCCGAGGGGGTCCGCGGTCGGACGCCTCTGAGGGGTCGTGCTGTGGAAGCGATGCTGCGGGCCGAGGCGCCCGCCGTGGCGCGGGTGCTGCTGGACCTGGCGAAGGAGGGGGATGTGCGGGCGGCGGGGCTGGTGGTGAGGCTGCTCGGCAACACCCTTGGTCGTTCGGAGGCAAGCGATGATACCGACGAAAGCGCGGCGGCCGCGGAACTCGAGCGAGAGCTCAGGTCCCTGCCGCCCGCCGTCGTTTCGGAGATTGTGGGCCTGCTGGCGCAGGCTGACCCAGCATCAGCGGACGCAAGTCGCGGCAGCGGCGCGCCGACGGGTGGCGGAGACCGAGGACCCGGCGGCCTACCTTGGCAGGAGGAGGATTCTCCACCCGACTAGGGGCAAAGTGCCGTTCGCGCTCTACCCGTACCAGCACGCTCTGCTTGCGTCGCGTGCCCCCCAGCGCATCATCGTGAAGGCGCGCCAGGTGGGCGTCTCCCAGCTCGTCGCAGGAGAGGCGCTCTTCCTGGCCAAGCACTTCGACGGCGTGACCGTGCTCTTCGTCAGTCGGAATCTGCCCGCCGCCCAGCACCTCCAGCGCATGGTGTACCGGCTCATGGACTCCGACGTCAACCTCCCGCCGGTCGTCCGGCGCAACGACGCGGAGCTGGTGCTGGGAAACGATTCCGTGATCCGGAGCCTGCCGGCGACGGAGGACACGGGGCGCACCTTTGCGGCGACCGCGGTCTACCTCGACGAGTTCGCCCATATGCCGTGGGCCGACCGGATCTACCAGGCCGTCGCGCCGTGCGCCGCCCGCGGCGGCCGGCTGACGATTGTCTCCACGCCGTACGGCAAGGCCAACGCGTTCTACCGCCTCTGGCAGGAGAGCGTCCTCGGGCGCCGGTCGTTCGCCCGCTTCCGAATACACTGGGCCGAGTGCCCCGAGTACAACCCGGAGGGCTTCCACCTGGCCGACCCGGAGGCGCGGCGGCGGCTCGGGGAACACAGCCAGTGGTGCCGCGCTCAGCGGCCGCGGTTCACCGACGAGCAGTGGGCCCAGGAGTACGAGTGCGACTTCGCCGGGTCTTCGGCCCTGGTCTACCGCGAGTTCGACCCCGAGGTCCACGTCGGCGAGTTTCGGTACAACCTGGAGTGGCCGACCTTCGCCGGCCAGGATTTCGGCTACGTCAACCCCTCCGTCGCGCTGCTCATCCAGGTCAGCCCGTCGGAGGAGGTGTTCGTCATCCGCGAGCACTACCACACGAACCGGTCCGTGTCCGAGCTTGCCCGCGAGGTCTACCGTCCGGCCTGCAGCCGGCATGAGGTAGGGGCTTGGTACTGCGACCCCTCCGGCCGGTCGGAGATCGCCGAGCTGCGGGCCGTGGGGATTCCTGCGGTCGCTCGCAGGTCCACCGTCGAGGAGGGTGTGCTCGCGGTCAGGAAACTCCTGCGCCCCCCGGTCGGCGGCCGCCCGCGACTCCACATCGACAGACGCTGCGTGCGGCTGATCGCAGAGATGAGCACCTACGCCTACCGCGAGGGAACCGATCGGGTCGACAAGAATCAGAGCGACCACGGCCCGGACGCCCTGCGCTACTTCGTCGTGAACCACTGGCGCGGCGCCGTAGCATCGGAGCCGCTGGCGCTGCGAGAGTAGCTCACAGCGCTAGTTGACACGGAGGCTCAGACATGGTAGCTTCCTCGTGGGAGGACCACAAACTGCCGGCTGATGACTCCAGCCGGTGCTCTCTATGGCACTCGTCACGACTTGCGCTAGTGCACCCACCCTCTGATCCTCCGAATCCTGTGGAAGAACCCATTGAAGGATCGCACGGCTCTCCGCGGAACCATTCCGCAGGCCATGCATCCTGGTGCTTGGCCTTGAGGGATCGAGCCGATGGCACTGGACCTCTTTGACCTGAGTAAAACAGAGTGTCGCTTCCTGTGCTGCTGCACGCCCGTTCGGGGCCTGGGGCGGAAGGTCCAGACGCTGCGAAAGCAGTATCCTCCCGCAAACGAGGCCGATACTGCCGCAGAGATCGCCGAGGACATTGCGACTCCCAGCGGCGGACGCCTTTATGCCGCGGCCTTTCTGCGTCGGACAGGAGGCGGGCCGAGCACGCGTTATACCCTCCAGTTCTTGCTACGCATCAGGCGCGCGGGCGACGGGGCCCGCCGACGCCGGGGAGCCAGGTCCGGGCCCGGAGGACGCCAGTTCCTGGCCTTCGTGGATGAGGTGCTCCCGAAACGAAGGCAGCCGAGGTCCGTCAGGATTTGTGCAGAGCTTCGCTACGATCTGGCGCAGAAGCGTCCGGTGTTCAACCTCCCGGTTCAGCTCGTCAGTGAAAGAGACAAGGACAAGAAACTTAGTGGTGCCCGCCTAAGCGGCATAGAGCTGTCATTTCACGGGGAGGATAGCCCCTTCGATCACTTTCGCATTGCAGTGACGGAGGCGCCTGACCGCGTGTGGCTGTGGTTCGGTGCCAGAGAAAGGGTCTCGCTCGGAGATGACCCAGTGGGCGTAGCGTACGCCCGCGCGAGGGAGATTGCTGCACTCTTCCTCGAGGAGGTGAAACTACGATGACAGCGGATTGCGTTGTGCTGGACCCTGAGTGTGCCGGAGGCGAAGGGCCGGGCGAGGCCGCGACCTGGTGGACGACCTGGAGTCGCAGCGAGGTGGGTGACCAGTTCCGGCCTATCGCGGGGACACCCCGGCTGATTAGCAGCGAACCGCGGCTGTGGGCAGATTTGTTTAATGTGAGCCGCGCCGTCCTTCTCAGCCTTGCTGTAAATCGCTTTGTTGGCGCAGTCAGCAACGTTCGCGAGGTCACAGAGGTCGTCCTTTTCGAGGATGCCGAGGGTGCTCACATTTGGACCCTGCTAAGCCACCACGACTATGATGCGGAGACTGTCGTGCTTGAGGCGCGCATGGAGCTGGAAGACGAGTGGACGGGTTCCGAGCTCGACATGTTCTCACTTGCTTGTAGCCGCGAGGAGTTCGAGTCTCAGCTACCGGCCGCCTTCCTGCGGCTCTATGTGAAGCCACGCCAGGCGACTCCTTGACCTCGGAGGTATGCCCCGGGTGCCCTGCGTCAGCGACCACATTGCCAACGCGAAGCACAACAGGTCGGCAGTCGGCGTTCTTGATGCGCGCGGCCCCAGCTATGCCGACTGGGTCATCGTCCTCTACTACTACGTCATCATCCACCTGATCGAGGCCGCCTTGGCTGACAGAGGGGAACACAGTCAAGATCACAGGGACCGCAGGGATCGCTTGGAAAGGCAATTTGGCAGGAACTGGCGGCAAAAGTATCAGCACCTAGGCGACATCACCCGCGAACTGCGCTACCAGTGCAAGAAGCCCGATCAGAAGTACCTGAACACAGTGATGTCGCGGGCCGTGGGGCCATTCCTGAAGTACTTCTGCCGCATATTGCAGGCTCATGACCCTGCGGGTGATCTGACTCGGGAGTTGCTGCCGACTTAGACCTCTCCAAGGGCCGCCCACGACCGACGTCATGGACCGACTGCCTGCAAGCAGTCGGTCTTCGCATTCCATATCCTGATGAGAAAGAGTCAGACCCGAATGGTGTCGGAGGTTACTTGATGCTGCAACCCAGCCTTGTCGAACAGGCTATCCTATCGCTGCGGGAGACGGACTACACTCGAAACCTGCGCTACCGCCGCAACTGGCGTTACTACCAGAACATCCCCTATACCGAGCCGCGGTCCGGGGTCTACGCGAAGATGCGCGCTATCTTCAATCAGGTCACGAAGATCGTGGACACCGACGCGCGGTTTACGATGGGCGAGCGGCTTCAGGTGCAGGCCGAGCCGGAGGTGGAGGGCGCGCTCAACCAGCTCTGGGAGTCGAGCGACTTCCAGCAAGAGAAGTACCTGCTGGCTCGCTACGGCGCCTGCTGCGGCGACGCCTTCGTCAAAGTGGTGGACAACAGAGCCTGGGAGCTGAACCCCGATCCCGACCCCGACGTTCCC
>DAOVEW010000180.1 GCA_030668755.1 Bacillota bacterium
AGACAAACGTCCCCTGGCCTCGGCGGGTTTCGAGGAGGCCGTCCCTTTCCAGGTCCCGGTAGACGCGCGCGACGGTATTCGGGTTGACGAGCAGGCGCGCGGCGAGCTCCCGCACAGAGGGGAGTTGATCCCCAGCCGCGAGCAGCCCCGCCGCCACGCCCCGTCGGATCTGGTGGATGATCTGGCGGTAGATGGGAGTGGATGCTTTCGGGTCTATGGCATCGAGCATATTAGTGTACTAGAGCAGTAGTACACTAGCATTATACCACGGAATGGCGGATCTGCAAGAGGGATTTTCGGTGGATGTTGGCCCACGGCGCCCTTTGGGGGCGCGAGAGGCGGGAGAGGGCCCGGAGAAGAAGCCAGATGCCGTCAATACTGGGAGTCGCTTAGATGAAGCCCGAGACACGAGCAGAGCAGGCGTCGGGCGGGCCGCCGGGGGCCAAGGAAGAAGCACACTGGCGGCGGACGCTCTACAGCCTGTGGCTGGCGATGTTCTTCGTGTTCCTGGAGTGGACGTTCGGCATGACGTTCGTGCCGGTGTTTCTCCAGGAGGAAATCGGGCTGACGTTCAAGCAGGCGCAGTCTTGGACGGGGCTGCTGATGGCGCTGCCGTCGGCGGCGATGTTCGTGGCGACGCCGCTGTGGGGGACGTACAGCGACCGGATCGGGCGGAAGTCGGTGGTGATCTTGAGCGTGATCTTCACCTCGCTGCTGCGAGCGGCGTGGTACTGGGCGCAGTCGCCGTGGACGCTGCTCTGGTTGGGCATTGCGGCTGGGGTCCTTGGGGCGGGCGTGACGGTGGGCCAGGCGATCATCGCGTCGGTGGCGCCTCGCGAGCGCATGGGACAGGCGATGGGGACGCTTCAGACCTCGATGACGGTGGGGTTCCTCATAGGACCGGTGGTGGGACAGGCGTGCGCGGGGCTGATCGGGCCGCGGCCGACGTTCCTCATTCAGGCGGTGTTCGCGGTGATCGGGGCGGCGTTGGTGTGGCTGTCGGTGGAGGAGCGGTTCGTGCGGCCCGAGAGCCTGGAGCCGGTGAGCCTGGTGAAAGGGATCACGCGCGACCTGAGGCCGCTGGTGGGGAATCGGCAGCTTCAGGCGCTGTGGGTGATGAGCTTCGTCATCTTCTTCGGGTTCTCGGCGATGTGGCCGATCATGACCTACTTCGTGCAGTACCTGGGGATTCCGTTAGACCGGGTGGCGGCGTACTCGGCGTATGTGATGTTCGTCACGGGATCGCTGCAGACAGCGGTGGCTCCGCTGTTCGGGCTGATCGGGGACCGGGTGGGGCATAAGCGGGTGATGGTCGGAAGTACTGGGGTCTGCGGGGTCTGCCTGATTCCGCACTACTTCGTTCAGACATACGCGCAGTTCTTCGCGCTTCGGGTGGCGGCAACCGCGCCGGGGGCGGGGATTCACCCGTCAACCTCGGCGCTGGTGGCGCGAACGATGCCGCGGGCGCGATACGGCGGGGCCTACGGGGTTCTGGCCAGTTCGCGGGCCCTGGCGGGGTCGGTGGGGCCGATCATCGGAGGCGCGATGGCGCGATATCTCGATATTCGGCTGGTGTTCGTGTGGACGGGGATATTGACGATCATCGCGGCAGTGTGGGCCGCAAAGGCGGTGAGGGAGGGGGGGGAGGCATAGGGAGTGGCAGGAGCAAGCTCCCGCCCTACGAACCATGCAACCAGTCGAAGCCATATTCGTCGGAGGTGATCGTATGTCCAAGCGTCGTGTGCTCACCCAAGACCAGTTGAAGGAGGACCTGATCAAGCGAGCTCAAGAGTCAGGGGTTTCGCAACACGCCATCTTCGATGGACAGCAGACAGATACCGCGGAACTCCAGCGAAGAGTCTGGCAGGCAGAGCGCGAGAGGCGCGACGCCAAGCTGTGGTGGGTGGCCCTGCTCTCGTGCATCGCGTCAGTGATCTCGGCACTGGCAGCCTGGATGGCTATATTGCGGACTGGTGGCTGACGGCGCTATCGGAGGCCATCGACACCCAATCTAACTTACGGACTTCGTAGGGCAGGACCTTGGTCCTGCCATTTCACTCCAAGGGGTCGCATCGGATCGCACCTTCGCCGGTCTGCCAGAACCGACAACTGGACCATATGTAGGCAGTTGGGTCCTCGCTCAGCTCGGCCCTCACCCGGATTGCCGTGCATGTAGTCCAGCTTGCTTCTTGCGTCGTCCTCGTCGCGAATCACATGATCGTAGAACCGCCTCTGCCAGACCCTGCCGCTCACTGGCATGACCCCACGGCTCCAGCGCCCGAATAGACTGTGAACGCGGCGAACAAGGGCGCTCACCGACGGTTCTTCCTTCAGCGTCACCAACACGTGATAATGGTCGGGCATGACAACATAGCCGTGGAGCGCGATGCTGCCTCGATCTCTTTCGGCCGCATACAGTTCGATGAGGCGTTGGGCGAGAGGCGGTCTCTTGAAGAGGGGGCGCCGTCTGTCGAGGCAACAAGTCAGATAGTAGGTGTGTTGGGAAAGGTCAAGCCGAGGAAGACGCTTGTATAGCATAATGGGGATTGGTTCTGGTCGGAACAGCGAAGACCTGCCGTCAAGCGGTGTGGCAGGACCAAGGTCCTGCCCTACGAGGCTGGTAGGTCAGAAGAGTGGCAGGGAGGCTTCGGCGGAGACGCGCCGGCGGGCCAGGGCGACGTAGGAGGGGTCCGTATCCACGCCGATCCAGAGGCGGCCGAGCTGAGCTGCGGCGACGCAGGTGGAGCCGGAGCCGCAGAAGGGGTCGAGGACCAGCGCCCCCCTCCAGGAGTAGAGCTTGATGAGCCGGCGGGGGAGCTCGACGGGGAACGGGGCGGGGTGTCCGACCTTCCTCGCGGACCCGGTGGGGAAGGTCCAGATGGAGCGGGTCAGGGCGGTGAAGTCCTCGCTGGTGAGGTCGGTCTCGCCCTTTGTCTCCTCCCCCCCTTCGCCAAGGCTTCGGGGGGCAAGCAGGCGGAACTGCTCCTTGCAGAAGACCATGATGTACTCGTGGACGTCCCGCAGGGTCGGGTTGCTCGGGCTCTGCCAGCTTCCCCAGGCGGTGGAGACGCCGACGGAGGCAGCCTTGTCCCAGATGATCTCGCCGCGCATGAGGAAGCCGAGTTCGATGAGCTGCTGAGTAATGTAGGACTGGAGCGGCAGGTAGGGCTGGCGATCAACGCCGGCGACGTTGACGCAGATGCGCGCGCCGGGGCGCATGACGCGCTTGCACTCGGTCCATACGGCGCGGAGGAGAGCGAGGTAGTCATCGAGCGGCAGCGCGTCGTCGTGGTTCTTGTAATTCTTGCCCACGTTGTACGGGGGTGAGCAAATGATCAGGTCGACGACGCCGTCCTCTATCATATCGAGCTTCCGGCTGTCGGACTGGTAGATGCGATTCGCGATGGTGCGCTCGCCGACAAGGTGGTCGGTGCGAGCTGGCTCGCTCATGCGGCGGCACCCATGGTGACGTGAACCGACGTCATCTCCCCGACCGGCGCGAGCGGGATGACGTTGCCCGCGACAGGCTTCCCATCGACGGCGGCCGTGCGGACTCCCTTGGAGACGCGATCAGGGTTCTCCACGGTGATGCGGTAGGTCGCGCCGCGAAAGACTCGCACGGCCTCGAAGCCGCGCCAGTCGGGTGGGAGACACGGATCGACGCGGAGGCCGTCGTAGTCCGCCCGGACGCCGAGGATGTACTGGCTGGCGGCGACGAAGGCCCAGGCGGCGGTGCCGGTCATCCAGGCGCGACCGGCGCGGCCGTGAAGCGGGTGGTGGGGGCCGGCGACGAACTGGCTGAAGATGTAGGGCTCCATCTGGTGGATGTCGGCGATCTCATTCTTGGTGCTGGGCAAGATGGCGTGATAGTACTCCCAGGCCCGCTCGCCGCGTCCGAGCATGCACTCCGCGATGATCGCCCAGTTGATGGGGTGGTTAAAGATACCGCCGTTCTCCTTCATGCTGGGCGGGATGGCGCTGATCGCGCCGTACCGCGGCTGATAGCGGGTGTAGGGAGGGTCGAGCAGGGCGAGACCGTAGGGCGTCAACAGCCGCTGCCTCACCGCGTCCATGGCCGCCCGCGCCCGCGCCTGAGACGCGACGCCGGTGATGATCGCCCAGGACTGGGGCATGTGGTCAATCTGGTTTTCCTCACAGTTCGCGGAGCCGATGGGCTCGCCGTCGGGGAGGAAGGCGCGCGCGTACCACGCGCCATCCCATGCGTTGTGGTTGATGTTCTCGGCCATCTCGTCGGCGCGGGCGTCGAGCGATGAGGGATCGCGGCCGACCTCCGGCCGGCGCAGG
>DAOVEW010000216.1 GCA_030668755.1 Bacillota bacterium
TGCCGGGTCCGTTGTCGCTGATCCTGATGGTAATGGTTGCCGGCGTGGATTCCGTGACGATCGTCACCCGGCGGCGGCCGTTCTGCCGCGCCTCCTGCCCGACGAGTACTCCCTGCATCTGGCCGTCATCATCGGCATCAACACAATCGTCGCCCTGGGGCTGAACCTGTTTATGGGCTATGCCGGCCAGGTCTCGCTCGGACAAGCCGCCTTCGTCGGCATCGGCGCCTACACTTCGGCCATCCTCGCCGTCAAGCTGGGCGTTTCCCCCTGGGTTGCTATGGCCGCTGGCGTCGCGCTCAGCGCGCTCACCGGCGCGGCCGTCGGCGTTCCCCTTCTCAAGCTTCGGGGCCACTATCTCGCAATGGGCACCCTCGGGTTCGGCATGATCGTCCACATCGTGCTCGTGCAGTGGGAGAGCCTGACCGGAGGGACCATCGGCATCATGAGCGTCCCACCCCTCGCAATCGCCAGCATCAGCTTCGACAGTGAGTTCAAGATGTACTGCCTCGTCGCCGCCTCTGTCATCCTCGCCATGGCCCTCGCCGCCAACGTCATCGATTCGCGCGTCGGGCGCGCCATGCGCGCGGTCCACGGCAGTGAGATCGCCGCCGAGACCTCCGGTGTGGACACGGCCCGCTACAAGCTGCAGGTCTTCGTCCTCTCGGCCGCCATGGCCGGGTATGCCGGAAGCCTCTACGCTCACCACACTACCTACGTGCACCCCGACAGCTTCGGCTTCAGCTATTCCATTTCGCTGCTCGTGATGGTGGTCATTGGCGGCATGGCCAGCATCGGCGGAGCCGTCTTCGGAGCCGGCGCGGTCACCCTCATCGCCGAGCATCTGCGCTCCTTCGAGGAGTTCAGCACCATCGCCTTCGGGTTCATCCTCGTGGTCATCATGATCTTCCTGCCCGCGGGCCTCTGGCGCGGCACCGGAGAGGCGCTGCGGCGCCTCCGCAGAACCAGCCCCACACCCGGAGAGGAGGTCTAGCCCCCGCGCCATGGCTGCCGATCAGCTTCTCCAGCTCGACAAAGCCACCAAGCGCTTCGGCGGTCTCGTTGCGGTGGACCACCTCTCCTTGGAGGTGACACAGGGCCAGATAAAGGCCCTGATCGGCCCGAACGGCGCAGGCAAGACTACCGCCTTCAATCTCATCACAGGCATCTATGCGCTCGACGACGGCGATATTCGCGTTGCGGGCGTCCCCACCCGCGGGCTCCCGTCCCATCGGATCGCCGCGCTCGGCGTGGCTCGCACCTTTCAGAACGTCCAGCTCTTCGGGAACATGAGCGTCCTCGAAAACGTTATGGTGGGGGCCCACACCAGAGCGACCGCGGGGCTTCTCAGCTCCGCGCTGCGACTCCGCTCGATGCGCTCCCAGGAGCGCGTTCTCACCGACCGCGCCCTGTCCTGCCTCAATCTGGTGGGCCTTGGAGCCATACCGGCGAACACCGAGGCCCTCTCGTTATCTTTCGGTCGGCAGCGCCTCCTCGAGATCGCTCGGGCGCTGGCCGCGGAGCCGCACTTAATCTTGCTCGACGAGCCGGCTGCTGGACTCTCGAGCGCCGAGACTGCCCGGCTGGGAGACCTCGTCCAGCGAATCCGGGAACTCGGCACCACGGTGCTGATCGTCGATCACGACATGGACCTGGTTATGCAGATATCCGAGGAGGTCGTCGTTCTGGATCACGGCGTCAAGATCGCTGAGGGCCCGCCCCGCGCCATCCAGCGCGACCCCAAGGTCATCGCCGCCTACCTCGGCGAGGAGGCCTGACGTGCTCATCGTGAAGAGCACCGAGACCTACTACGGCAACGTGAGAGCACTGAAGGGCATCTCCCTCCATGTGGACGAGGGTGAGATCGTAGCCATCATCGGCGCGAATGGGGCAGGGAAGACGACTGCTCTGTGCACCATATCCGGCCTGCTCGCGCCGCGCCGGGGAACCATTACCTTCATGGGAACACCGATCGGCGGGCTCCCGCCGGAGGCGATTGTGCGGGCGGGAATCAGCCAGGTCCCGGAGAACCGCCGGCTCTTTGGATCCCTTTCTGTGCAAGACAATCTCTTGCTGGGGGGCTATCACCTAACCTACCGGGAGAAGCGAGCGCACCTCCGCGGAGACCTCGCCCGCGTCTACTCTCTCTTCCCCGTCCTGTCCGAGCGCGCAGCCCAGCTCGCAGGGACCCTCTCCGGCGGCGAGCAGCAGATGCTCGCCATCGGGCGCGCGCTCATGAGCCGCCCCCGCCTCTTGCTGCTGGACGAGCCCTCTCTGGGGCTGGCGCCCCGTGCGATGCGAACCATCTTCGAGGCGATCCCCACCTTCCGCGCCCAAGGACTCACCCTTCTTCTCGTCGAGCAGAACGCAAGGGCGGCCCTTCAGATAGCGGACCGCGCCTACTGCCTGGAAACTGGGCGTGTCGTGATGGAGGGCTCCGCACGGGAGCTCCTGAACCAAAGAGAGGTGCAGCGCGCGTACCTTGGCCGCGGCTATCGCGGCGTCTGGGAAGAGGACTGACGGAGGGGAAAAATGCCCATCTGGAACCCGCGCATCGAGACAATGCCTCGGGTGGACCTCGAGCAGCTTCAGCTCGAACGCCTTCAGGCGACGGTGAACCGTATCTGGGAAAGCGTGCCCTTCTACCGCCGCCGCTTCGAGAAGCTCGGCCTCATGCCCGAACACATCCGCTCCCTCGACGATCTTCGTCTTCTCCCTTTCACCGTCAAGGAAGACCTGCGCACCGGCTACCCATATGACCTCTTTGCCGTGCCGCTGCGAGAAGTCGTCCGGATCCACGCGTCGTCCGGCACCACCGGTCCCCCAACCGTGGGCGGCTACACGAAGAACGACCTCCGACACTGGCGAGAGCTCGCCGCCCGCGTGCTCTCGGCCGGCGGCGTCACCAAGGACGACGTCATCCAGATCTCCTTCAGCTACGGGCTCCTCACGGACGCGTTCGGCTTCCACCAGGGCGCCGAGGAGATCGGGGCCTCCGTGATACCGGTCTCCGCCGGGGCTCCCGAGCAGCAAATAGGCATCATGCAGGACTTCCGCACCACGGCTCTCGTCGGCACGCCCTCCTACGCGCTCCGCATGGCCGAGACGCTCGGTGACAAGGCAGTGCCCCGGTCGAGCCTGCATCTGCGCTGGGGCATCCTCGGCTCTGCCCCGTGGCCGGAATCGGTCCGCAAGCGTATCGAGGATCTCCTCGGCATCTGCGCAACGGATAACTACAGCATCTCCGAGGTGATGGGGCCCGGCGTCTCCGGCGAGTGCGAGGAGCAGAAGAGCGGTCTGCACATCAACGAGGACCATCTGCTGTGCGAGATCGTTGACCCAGACTCCGGCGAAGTGCTCCCGGCGGGCGAAAGCGGGGAGCTCGTCATCACAACGCTCACTAAAGAAGCGTTCCCCATCATCCGATATCGGACCGGGGACCTAACGTCCCTCAGTCTGGAGCCCTGTCCCTGTGGCAGGACTCTGGCCCGCATGGCACGGGTGTTCAACCGCACTGACGATATTGTCATCGTGGGCGGAGTCAAGATGTCGCCCTCGCAGATCGAAGACGTGATCTCCCAGATGGAGGGAGTGGAGCCGCGCTACCGCGTGATCGTGGACCGCGCGGGCGGCGTGGACACAGTGGAGGTGCAGGTAGAGGTCTCTGCCGCGCTGCTGACCGGGGATGTGCGCCATCTGCTGAGCACGCAGAACCTTCTCCGCGAGCGGCTCGAGACGGCCCTCGGACTCACCCCCGAGGTGAAGCTCGTCGAGGCCGCAACCCTCGACACGGATGAGCCTCGTTCCAAGCGAATCGTCGACCGCCGTAGAACGGAAGGAGGTGGTTTGCAGGAGAGAGAATAAGCCGTCTATGTGGTAATACTGCTGCTGAGGACGGCCCTCGAAAAACTGACAGGAGGTGATAGGAGAACGTCATGAGGACCCACTGGCTAATCGGCGCACTCGTCGTGGCGTGCCTGATGGGCGCCCTAGCCCTGGCGGCCGCCGACGAAGCACAAGGCCCGCCC
>DAOVEW010000078.1 GCA_030668755.1 Bacillota bacterium
GGCGGTTGGCGGGGCGGGGGGGGCCGTATTAGGGGCCGGCCCGCGGTTGGGGTTGGGGGGGGCCGATGGGGGACGGGGGCCGCACGCCCCCCGGGGCCCCATCCGAGCCTGCCCGCCGTAGCTTTAGCGAAGGCTGGGCCCACCGCCGTCACCGGTGCTGCCCCTTGCCTTGCCCTCCGCCCTGCCCACGTCCCGGCCCACCGTTGCCGTCCAGGGACAGTCACCTGGTGGGACAGGTGCCCTCACCTGTCAATTGTCCCCGCCGTTCCTCATCTCCGCCGGGTCCCGCCGCCTTGCCCTCCACCCCCGCCGTATCCCGGCCCTCCGCTCGGACATCGCCCGGTATTCCGGTTGCCTCGCTGCCCGCCTCTGACACCGTCGCCATTCCCCCGCCCATCCTGCGGTCGCAACCCTCCACCGGGTCGTCTGCTCTTACCCATCATCTCACCTTCTCGTCGTATGGAGGGGCCGAATGGGGAAGCGGGCCGTAGGCCCGCAGGGGCCCCATCCGGCCCGCGCCCTCACACAAAGCGCAAGCCGCCGGTATCTTCCCGGCGGCTTGCTTGCCCTCTGCACGCGGCCCGTTGTCATCGCGGCTACGAATCATACCACATTTCGGCCCATCCAGGGGCGGACACTTAGGGGCACTTATGGGCCGTTCTGCCCATCGTTCTTTTGCGCCTGCCGCCCGATGGCCTCGAAGACTATCTGCTCCTGGAGCCCGAAGGCTTGCGCGAACCGCATGGCCTCATCCACTCGCGGCACTTTCCCCATCTCCCATCGGCGCCAGGTGCGTCGGGAAATCCCACACTGCCCGGCGCACGTTGCCTGCGTGAACCGGAACCTCCCACCCGGCAGCGGCCCACGCTGCTCTTTCACCAGTTCCGCGAATGTCTCTGCCATGATCTCATCTCCAGGAGGGCCGATTGCCCTATCGGCCGCGTTCCCCGTTGCCGTATGGAGGGGCCGAATGGGGAAGGGCGCGAAGCGCCCAGGGGCCCCATCCGGCCCACGCCGTCACAAGCCCAACCTCCGCCTTACATCCTCGAATGGCACGCGCCCCTCAGTCTCGCTCACGCGCCGCTCGGCCTCCTGCACCAAGCCTTCGTCCACGAGCGCCTCCGGGATTGCTTCCTCTGGCTCGCGGCCATGCGGCACGCGTTGCCCTGGGGTCTTTTTTCTCATGTCGTCACCTGCGACTCCATATTGCTTACTTCCGCGTTCTCTGTGATCCATGAGCGGATTTCCTCGCCGAACCGAAACCACTCTCCATGTAGCCTGAGATGACGGAAAGTCTCGTGTATGCCCGCCTCTACTTCGCCCCCTCCCACCACGTTCGCGACCACTTTCAATGCCACTGGTGAACTCATTTGCAGATACCTCAAACGCATCCTGATGTTATTTGAAATTCCTATCTTCACTGTCTCTTCATGATGATCGCTGATGAAGTACACCATTTTGGGCCTTACTGATTGAAGCGACGCCTGATCTATGTGCGGCCACTTGATCCCGTGGAGATTGCCGAGCTTCTCTTGCACCTCGTTGAAGGGCATCCCGCGGGCCACCATCTGTATATATTCCGTAAGGAGCGTCATATCGCTGCCCGGATATATCCTATTCATCTCTCGCAACTTGCGCTCGTTTCCCATTGATCATCCCACTCTCTGCCGCCCTGGCGGGCGGCGGGCCGGACGGTGGTCCGGCCCCTCCATACGACCACGCCGTTGCCGTTCCCCTTTGCCCTTTGCCCCTTGCCCTTTGCCCGCCGTTACCTCACAAACGCCTCCGCCAGCAGCTTGATCGCCCTATCGCTCGCCAGGTCCCAGTGTCCCCACATCAGTGCCGACGCCTCGCTTCCGAGCGTCTTCAGGACTTGGTTATGGACCATGTCCATCTGCGCGATGACGATGTGCAGCAGCTCGTGCACCAGCGTCCTCTCGATCAGCCGCCGTGGCCGGTGCAAAGCGAGTGTGATGATCGCGGCCTCCATCTCCGGCACGACTTCAACATCGCCCCACACCTCTTCGCGATCCGGCACCAGCGGCAGGCTATGCGTCTCCACCAGCACCAGTTGTATCCTCCAGTTCCCGAGCCGCAGCCGCTCCTGCCAGTACTCCAGCCGTTCCTGCCAGTGCTTGCCGTCCGCCGTTGTCGTTGCCGTTTCCCCTTTGCCCCTTGCCCTTTGCCCTTTGCCCGCCGTTCCCTTGCTCATGCCCTCAACTCCTTTGCCGTTGCCGTTCCCCTCATCGTGGGACAGGTGCCCTCACCTGTCAACGCCGTTCCCATCTGTGCCTTCTCTGGCGTTCCGCCGTTGCCGTTGCCGTTCCCCTTTGCCCCTTGCCCTTTGCCCTTTGCCCGCCGTTACACGTTCCCGGCCAGCTCCATCAGATTCCGCGCCTGCTGCACCTTCACCAGGAACTCATTTTCATCTCTGCCCGTGATCCAGACCTCGAACCCATCTCGCGCGATATGAAACAGGCAGGGCGCGCCATCCCTCTGCTCCACCGCCGCCGCCGGCGCCATCTCGTGCCCTTGCTGTTTCCCTGCGTTCTCCCTGTCCCCCATAGCTTTAGCGACGGGGGATGCGTTCGGCTGTTGCCGTTCCCCTTCGCCCGCCCGCTTCGCGTAGTACCCCACCATCCCGCTGACTGTCCCCGGCACCACGCTGATCCCGTATCGGCTCTGGAGTTCCTCCGCCACTCCCTTCCAGGTGCGCCCGCCCTTCTTCAGCCCCTCCGCCTCCTTCCAGAGTGCCTGCTCTTGTCCCGGCATCGGCTCCGCCCAGGCTACCTGATCGTTACTCCTCTCCGGCGGCTTGCCCTCGGCATATCGCTCGAGCGCCTTGCGCAGAGCGCCGGAGTCCACCTCGATCTGATGTCGCTCCCTCAGTTGCTTGCTGATCTCGGCCAGGGTAAGCCCCGCCTCGCGCATCTCCAGAAGCTCCAGATACAGCGGCACCTTGCTGCCCGCTTGGGGCTTCATCCAGTTGATTCTCTTGCCCATTGTATCCGCGCCTCCTGTTGCGTCGTTATCCTGGCCCATCCTGTTATGCCGTCCGCCGTTGCCCTTCGTTCTTCTGGGCTCATAACAGGCGCTGCAGATCGGCATCTCTTTGCGCATCCGCATGGGGAGATCGCCGTATTGCCGGCAGATGGCGAACGACCGCCCGCAGGTCTGGCATTCTTTCGCGATCCCGCCCTCGTCACAGACCCGCACGAGTTCCCTCAGCTCATCATCCGTCTCATAAGTCCGAGCCATTGCTCACTCCGTGGTCCGTCATATCGTAGGACAGGTGCCCTCACCTGTCATGTCGTATGGTAGGACAGGTGCCCTCACCTGTCATGTCTGCCCCGCGCCCATCCCCTCCGGCCACTGTTGATGCGCCTTGACATACGCCTCCCCCATCACGGCTGCCAGGTTGTCCTTCACAAACACCGGAATGCCGACCGACTCCGCCCGCTCGACGATGTCGCTCACCCATCCTGGCTTCGGCACGATCCTGCCCTTGCGATTGCCGGTCTCCGCGCCGACGATGATCCAGCCGGGCATGTCAATCCAGCCGAGGTTCCCCAGGTCGAACTGCACCGCCGCGCAGGTCCACTGAAGCGGCTCGAACGAGATGAAGCGCCTGTCGTGGCCCATCCCGCCCAGGAAGCGCCATCGGCTTTCCTTTGTGCTATCCTCGATGCTCACGCCCACCCACAAGTTCTTCAGGTGCGCGATGCTGCTGTCCTCGCGCGAGTTGTAGAGGCGCGCGGCCTGCTTCGTCAACACCCAGAAGATATGCTCCGGGCACTGCTCAACGATCTCCCAGATCGCCTGGCGCCACTCGGGCTTCACGTTCGGATCCCACAGATCGCCCATGGACTGGAGAAAGACCCCGCACGCCTTTCGCGTGTGCAATGGCGCCTCCAGTCTTTCGGGGTGAAAGTGCGGGAAGAAGTTCGAGCACATGGTATGCTCGGGGGCGAGCCCGAAGCGTTCCACCTGCTCGGCGGTGGGGTATTGATCGCAGGCTTTATCTCCAAAGCGCTTCGCGATGGCGCGCGCGTAGCACCAGGGGCAGCCGCCGGTGCACCCCCAGCCCAGCGGGTTCCAGCTTACGGCGCGATACCCTGGCGGCCCGACCCATTCAATCTTCGTGGGCGACATCTGATAGCTCATCGTAGAGTTCCTTCCATCCATCCGCTGCCATCCTGGCGCTGACCAGCTCATGCTCGAGCCGCCGGATCTCATGCTCCATCTCAGAGACAGTCCCAGGGACAGTCACCGGTGGTGACTGTCCCCCTCCTGCAACGCGCCGCAACTCGCCGATGACGTATGCCGTCCCGACCACCGCCGCGATCACGAGCTGCCAGAGGGCATTCGGGAGGCCCATGATCCACAGCAACACACAGAAGCTGATGATCCTGCACCAGTCACTTGCCCGCCTCATCGCCTCATCACCGCCCTTGTCGTTCGCCTGGATGTGCCGTTGCCGTTCTCTGCGTGCTCTGCGCCTTCTCAGCGTTCTCCGCGTTCCGCCGTCGCCGTCTCTCCCCATTTGACCACCGCCCACGGGACTTCCCGCAGCGTGGCCAGCTCCCGCTCGCTGTAGTAGTCCAGGTTCGCGTTCTCGGTCCATCGCGTCACCCGCCCGACGTTTTCCACCCATCCCAGCTTCACCCACCCACCCCGGTCCTGGACATAGCGCAGGCCGTACTCGGTCCAGATGATGGTGCCGAAGGCCAGTTCCGGGTTCGCCGCGCAGAACTTGGTGCTGACCGACAGCCCACTGGCCGTCTCATCTCCGCCGGACATGCAGGGGCTTTCCCAGGGCCCGTAGCTGGTCACTTTCGCCAGGCCGCAGCATCGGATGCCTTTGGCGATCCCCCAGATGTAGGCGCACCGCTGCCAGTGCTCGAGCGCCCCATAGTCTCCCCGCAGCGCCTTCGTGGCGCACCGCTGGAACGGCTCCGATGGCAGGGCCGGTGCCACCTCTCTAGCATTGTCGGGCTGGAAGCCCAACCTACGCGATGCGTCCTCTCCCCTCTCCCAAGCGCCGCCATTTGGCGCGAGGGAGAGGGGCCGGGGGTGAGGCGCGCCGCCGGCCGCCGGCACCCTCGAGATCAGCCACGCTCCGATCCCGCCCACGATCACTGCCGCGATGATCAACCTGCGCCGTCGTCTGCGATACATGTTCCCATCCCTCCTGCGATTGTTGCCATACGGAGGGCGGGGCTTTAGCGCCGCCGGTCTTGCTCCCCATCTCCCAGCCATGCCCGCGTGGGCAATCGTCCTGTCGCTGCAAACTCCTCGATCCAAAACGCAAGCTCCGCACAGCGTCTTCGGTCCCATAACGGCGCGTCACCATCGTCATCAGGGACTGTTGCCATGCGCAACCAGGGCCCATTCTGTTCCAGGCATATCTCGCCCCCATCCAAGCCGACCACGATGTGTTCTGCCGGGACGATCTCATTGATCCTGGCCCCCAGCTCAGCTTCCCGCCGGATCTTCCTCGCGGCCCCGATCTCTTCTGCGCTCCGCTGCTGCGCTTCCTGGGCCTGCCGTCTCGCTTCCTCGCGGCGCTCGATGGCTCGGATGCAGTTGCGGCAGATGCCCTCCTTGCCGGGTCTATCGCGCCATCGCTGCCAGTGCACGCCCTGCTCGCATTCGACCGCCGCCGACACCACCCACTCGCCATTGTATTCTGTGAAGCGCGGCGTCTCAGTGGGCAGATGCCACTTACGCCCGGCCCCAGCCACGAATCCCCTGATCTCCATCATCAGCCTCCCAGCCGTTGCGCTTCCCGGCCTTGCATCCTGTTCATCGTGTTGCCGTTCATCCTGTCCATCCTGTTCAATGCCGTTGCGCACTACCCGCCGTCCCCGAACACGTCCTCCTCATCCAGCGCCTCCGCCATCACCCTCCAGTGATCCCGGTCATGCTGCAGCTCCACGATCCGGTCGCCATTCCCCGCGATCCGATCCTCGATGACCTGGAGCTCGTCGCCGAGCAGCATCTTTTCTCTGCTCGACCCACCGTGCAGCTCGCGCACCAGCTCCCGGAGCTTCGCCGCGATCAGGCTGGCCTCTCCCGCCGGCCAGAGTTCCAGCTCAATCGGCTCGCCGTTCCCGTTCTCTGCCGTCGCGGTGGCCCCATTGCCCTTTGCCCCTTGCCCTTTGCCCGCCATCTCTGCGTTCTCTGCGCCTTCTC